>JAFYMM010000281.1 GCA_017550055.1 Paludibacteraceae bacterium | reverse complement strand
TTTATCGTGATAAAGCATACGCCCATTCCAAACTTTGCCCACAATAGGGAACAAAATAGGCGAACGACGCGCCCAATATGCTTTATCGCCATGCCAAAGATACTCATAACCGGTGGTTTTATCTTTTATAGACTGCAATTCGGCACCAAATGTAGAAACCTCAATAGCAAGAAAATCATTTTCTAACACATATTTTCTCATATAAACAATAACTTAGTCATACTACGTTTTTTAACTCTCATGAATTTATATACCACTTTGCTGGGTTTTATACAACTCAAGGAATCGCAAAGTTAAAACTTTTATTTTGAAAATACAAACATTATACAAAAAACAACCAGAATATCCATAGACATTCTGGTTATTTTACATTATCTACACAGCAAAACCTATTCGAGGGCGAATATCAAGCTGTTTTTTCTTATTTACAAACTCATCTCGCATAGATTCGTAGCGTTTCAAGTCTTTAGGCGAGACAGAAGGAGATGTGCGCTTGATTACATTCTCCAATACCTCTTGGTCGACCTCAACCATTACGTCAGCCTCAACGGCTCGGTGGAATGCTTCGCGCGAGGCTTCGATAACGATGTATGCAATATCGCTTGAAGTGTAGCCTTCGGTGAGCGACGACAACTTCTCACAATCAACGTTTTTGCTTGCCATCATACACTTTTCTAAAGCGATGCGAAACATCTCACGACGGGCAACACTGTCAGGCTCTGGCACATAAATCACTTCATCAATTCGACCTTTGCGCAATACTGCGCCGTCAATCATATTGATATTGTTGGTCATAGCCAACACATAAACGCCTCGTGATGCACAATTGTTGAGTTGCACCAAAAACTCATTCACTTCTGTCAAAGAACTATGGCTGGTATCCACATCGCGTGAAGGCACCAAAGTATCAAACTCGTCGAAACACAACAGTGCAGGAGCCTCTTTTTCAGCCTTTTTAAACAAATCGGCTATCTTGGTTTGAGTGCCATGAATATAAGTAGAACCCAAATCGGACGGTTTGACCATCACAAAATTTAAACTTGCCTCTTCTGCAATTTTCTCGGCAATGTAAGTCTTGCCACACCCTGGAGGACCATAAAGAAGGATACCATTAGAAGGTTTAATATTGTACATTTTTGCCATTTCACTATTACGCACAATATCAATAAAATTGCGTTTCAATAGTCCCTTCAGGTTATCCATTCCTGCTACGTCAGAAAACCCTTTGCCTTTGCGCTTATTGATTTTGACTTTAGCAGACAGTGCACCATCATCGCGCTTGTTGAAATCGAAAGGGTCATCATCATTGCTATCAGTAGCATCATCGCTGTTGTCGGTAGTATAATCATCACCACTATAATAAATCGAACCATCGGTTGTCTCTGTTACAGGGTTATCTTCAAGCTGCTCTTTGATGAATTTATCCAACAACATATCAAAATCACTACTCTCACTATCAGCAGATTTCTTTTTAAAGACCTCATCTTTATTTGCGACCTCCATGGCAAATAATTTGTCGCACATAAGATCGAATTGCTTTAATTCTTCAGATATAGACTGAAAACTATGACGCATTTCGGTGAGCGAGTCAAATCGGTCATTAGGCTTCAGTTCAAGCGCCTTGCGTGCAATTTCGTAGTATTCTTCTTCGGGGAATGGTACCCTATCCAAAACGCTACATCTGAACTTTTTAATTACATTACGTCGCTGAGCCTCCGTCATGCTCTGCAACTCTTCGAGATTGTAGTCCCATATCGCATCTCCGCCAAAAATATAGCAAAGTATCATGCCAAGAGAATAGATATCGGAATACTTAGAAAAACCACCGACAAAAGTTTCAGGTGCCCTGAAACGATGATCGAGCAACTCTACATCGCAAACCTTTTTTCGCTTAACCGGCTCCCAAACATCGGCATATCCGATTAAATAAGGTTTATATTTACCACCGCCGAGATTCTTAACTATAATATTCTCAGGCGATATAGCATTGTGACCGCCACCAAAAGTAATAAGAGAAATATTGTTCACCGCCTCACATAAATCAACCATAAATTCGGGACCAAACTTAGGAAGCTTTTTACGTTTCATCAACTTATCTAAGCGGACGCCCTTAACATACTTGTAAGTCACATAGAGATAAAATCGGTCTTTAATCAGGCTCTCCTTTGTTTCAAACCAACGCCAATCGTCGCCGACATCCTCTCCATCGAAAAAATCTTTACTCCCAACTTCGTGTGGATAAAGATTATCACCTAATTTCCCCGCTTCGCGAGTGAGCACATAGTCGTAAACGACCATCGCATACTTAACCTTTTCGCCATTTTCCCATCTAAAAGTCAAATAAACTTGTCGCCATGGACGTTTTCCACTATCAAGACGGGATTGAACAATGTAGTTATCAACCACACTTCCGATTCTCATAAAATTCATAATTTCTCCTTTTTCTTTAAGTTACACATTTCATAATTAAAACAATTAATTTGTTAATAACCAGCGACTGACACACGTGTTTATTGCCCTATGCGTCCTAAAAATCGGGCAATCGGGATAGTCACAAATAGAGGGCAAGGAGCCATACCTCATCGCCTAAAGACAATAGACGACGAAGCAAAAGAACACCTTACGCTCAGATGCTCTAATTGTTTATAAAAATAATGTAAGCTAAAAACGTGTAAAAGTTTTTCATAAACCTTGATTTAGCAAACGGGATAATCACAAAGCAAATACGTTCGCAAAAAAAATAGATATATTTTTTTGCAAAGGAATAAAAAAGTTCGTGACTTGCTAAAAAGGATTAAGGTCTACATAGTTTTAAAAACAATTTAAAAACTTTACACTTAAAAGAATTACATCGCCGAACGAATTATTAGGTTCGACGATGCAAAGGTAGAATATTTTTTTGAAACTACAAAATATTTTCAGGAAATTTTAATAAATCTTTTTTGCAGTTTACTTTATAGTATATTTATAGTATGTTTATCCTATATTTATGGTATATTTATCCTATGTTTATAGTATATTTATGG
>JAFYMM010000280.1 GCA_017550055.1 Paludibacteraceae bacterium | reverse complement strand
GGTCGTTTTCCTAAAAAAACATGTTATTTTTTACCAAGATATGCGTAGGCATAGCGAGGGATATGTCAAATAAAAGATTATGACTTTATGTCATTTTGTTTAAAAAAATATTCTCACAACATTTTCCGTAAATTTTGGGAGATAAAAAACATCTGTGAGAGAAAAATATTCTGCAAAAAAGTTGCAAAGTTCCCCTTATTTCCTTTCTGTCTTTAAAAGATATAAAAAATTTTGAAATTTTTTGTTGTTCATTTTCAAGAATATACAAGCGATTTTGAAAGTTATTTTTTGAAAACCCCGAGAAAACGGCCAACGCACTTTTCGGATGTTGTATATTTGCGGAAAATTTCGACTTCTTGTTGGTCGTGTTAATGGTCAACAAACAATATTAACGTGAGTTCGATATAACTTTTGTCTCTCACGGAACTGAAGGTCTTTGAGCCTTTAGGCGATAAAATGCACGGAATTCTATTGCCTTCGGCATTAATATCTCCCCACAAATCTAACAAATATCACGAATATTTATCGCTGCGCGATTTTTTCTCCCACAGATTACACAGATTATTAAGATTTTTTTCTTTTTTTGATTCGCTTGTTTTAGGCGTTGCCTAAAACTTTGCTCGACAGATTACACAGATTTTTTATCGCTGCGCGATGTTTTATTTCTCTCACGGAATGCACGGAATTCTATCGCTTTCAGCTCAAGGACCGTTGGTTCCGGATTTAATAATTCTTCACTACGCTCAAGATTTTGTTTTGCTTAGGTTATAAAACCTTACTTATAACAAAATTCGCTCTTTGACTACGTTAAAATCACTCTAAAAAAAGCGACCAACATGGTGTGTTGGTCGCTTGATATTGAGCAGTGATTTGTTATAGACTAATCACTAATAGTTACTCATTGTGATTAAGCTTTTTTAGCTTGTTTTTGTTGGATGTCGTAAGCAATTGGAGATGCGATGAAGATTGTTGAATAAGTACCAACGATTACACCGAGAAGGATTGCGAATACGAAACCACGGATAGTCTCACCACCGAAGATGAACATTGCGAGCAATGGCAATGCAGTAGAGAACGATGTAGAGAAAGTACGGCTCAATGTTGAATTGATAGACATGTTGAGCAATTCGTTGAGCGCGCGTTTTGGATACAAGCCTACGTTTTCACGGATACGGTCGAATACAACCACTGTGTCGTTGATAGAGTAACCGATAACGGTCAAGATAGCAGCGATGAATGATTGGTCGATTTCGAGTGAGAAAGGCATGATGCTATAGAAGATTGAGTAAACACCCAAGATGAACAATACGTCGTGAACGAGAGCTACAACAGCACCCGCAGAGAATGCGATGTTGCGGAAACGAATCAAGATGTAGAGTGCGATAGCAATCAAAGCGAAGAGGATAGACCAGATAGCTGAAGTTTTGATGTCGTCAGCAACTGTAGGACCTACTTTTTGTGAGCTTTGGATACCAAATGTAGTATGGTCGTTGAGTGTAGATGCACGATACTCGCCGTTTTCAACAACATAACGTTCAACGAACATTCTTTCTGTTACGTTTTCGTTCATCATTGGTTTGAGGTTTGTATAGAGCATATTTTCGATTTGAGCGTCGATGTTTTCGTCGATTGACTCGTTACCGAAGTTAGTAGAGATACGCACTTGGTTGTTGTCACCCATAGTGATAACGCTTGTTTGAGCGTCAACGAATACGTTGCTAAGGATTTCACGAACATCGTCAGTATTAACTGGTTGTTCGAAACGTACGATATAGTTGCGACCACCAGAGAAGTCGATACCTTGTTTCAAACCACGGATGCTGAGAGAAAGAACAGCAACTACGATGATTACAGCAGAGATGATGTAACCAATTTTGCGTTTTTCGATAAAGCTAATTGAAAGGTTTTGGAACCAGTTTTTAGTGATAGCAGTAGTAAATTCGAGTTTCCATTCTTTGTTGCCATTAGCAAGACGGTCGTAAACGAGACGAGACAAGAATACGGCAGTGAAGAATGAAGTGATGATACCGATAATCAATGTAGTAGCGAAACCTTTGATAGGACCTGTACCGAAGTAAACGAGGATGATACCAGTGATGAGAGTAGTGATGTTGGCATCGGCAATAGCAGAGAATGCATTGCTGTAACCATCAGCGATAGCTTTTTTGAGGTTTTTGCCACCTTTGAGCTCTTCGCGGATACGTTCGTAGATAAGCACGTTAGCATCGACAGCAGTACCAAGAGTGAAGATGATACCAGCGATACCAGGCAATGTCAATACAGCACGGAATGAAGCGAGGATACCGAACAAGAATACGATGTTGATGAGCAACATAGCATCGGCGATAAGACCAGGAACCAATCCGTAGTAGAAAATCATGTAGAGAAGTACGAGAACGAACGCGATAACGAAAGACATCAAACCAGAGCGGATAGCTTCTTCGCCAAGAGAAGGACCAACAACGTCTTCTTGGATGATGCGAGCAGGAGCAGGCATTTTACCAGATTTGAGAACGTTAGCTAAGTCTTTTGCTTCTTCTGGAGTGAAGTTACCAGTGATTTGAGAGCTACCACCAGTGATTTCAGTGTTAACAGTAGGGAATGAATAAGCATAACCATCGAGAACGATAGCAACTTCGCGGCCGATGTTTTCTTTAGTCAAACGAGCCCAAGTTTTAGCACCTTCAGCATTCATTTTCATGCTAACAGTAGCACCAGCAGAATATTGGTCGAAGTCAGCGCGAGCGTCAGTTACTACGTCGCCTTCGAGAGGAGCGCGACCGTCGCGGTTAGTAACTTTGATAGCGATGAGTTCGTATACAGGTTGTTTAGCTTCTGGGTCCATAGCTTTCACTGACCATACGAAACGGAGTTCGCGAGGGAGGAGTTCTGCTACTTGTTTCATAGCGAGCATGTCGTTTATGTCAGCTGTGTCAGATGCAAGGGCAAGACCTACGATAGGGCCATTG
>JAFYMM010000279.1 GCA_017550055.1 Paludibacteraceae bacterium | reverse complement strand
CTAAGATTTGCAAGGCGGAGTTCGCCACAAGTGTGTGATCTAAACATAATTTTCTATATCGTTTTATTTGTTATTTGCTTGTTAATTATAGTATTAGTATCGGCATATCTCTACATACTATACACTAAACACTATACATTTATTTTAACTTGCAAATATACGAAAAAAATGTGGAATATTCGGTATGGTTTTGGCAGATTTTTTTTAGTGGAGTAGTAATATTTATTATAGCATTACTGAGAGATACAAGCCTCGTAGAGCGATAGATTATATGTAGGGTGGTAAACCATTATGGTAAGAATTATTTTTCACAAGTCCCAGAGGGACGAAATAACACAGGCAGGGGTGTAAACCCCTGATAAAAGATCCCCACAAGTAAAAAGCGCCGTAGGTGCGACAGAAATTATATTTGTTTTTAATAATATTCCCGAAGAGAACATTACATGTAAATTTTGTGTAATATTTTTCAACTAAACTGACGAAGAACCATACCTTCACCATACCTTCTACGGATTTTTGCGATAAGCGAGAGCAGAAAATTGCGTTTAAGCGAAAACAATAAAACTTGTTTTAATTGTTGAGCAATAGCAATTTCAACAAAGTTAATTTAAGCTTGCTTGAACTATGCCGAGCAAAGCAAAAATCACGACTAAAAGGAGTAAGGATATACGAAACATATACGAAGGATATACGAAGGATATACGAAAGATAACTATACCATCAACCTATCTTTGACATATTTTTTTACAAAAAAAAACGAGTGTATCAATTTTTGGATACACTCGTTTTTCTACGTTTAATATGTGTTTATTCTACATGCTTTTTTTGTGGTATAATGAGGTTCAATACTACACCGACCAAAGCAGATAGACCTATGCCACTGATTGTAAAGCTACCGCAAGTGAGTTCGGCACCACCAATGCCTAATGTGAGGATTAGGGATGCAATGATAAGATTGCGAGTGTCGCCCATATCTACTTTGTTTTTTATCAATGTGTTGATACCCACCGATGCAATAGTTCCGAAAAGGAGTAGCATGATTCCACCTAAAACAGCCTCTGGAATAGTTTTGAGTAGAGCGCTGATTTTGCCTAATACAGAGAACAATATACCAAAAAGAGCAGCAATACGAATGACAGCAGGGTCCGAGATTTTGGTTAATGAAATAGCTCCTGTTACTTCTGAATAGGTAGTTACGGGAGGTCCACCAATGATTGAAGCTGCCACACACGCAAGACCGTCACCAAGCATAGTGCGATGCAAGCCCGGGTCTTTCACATAGTCGTTGCCCGTAACTTCATTGATTGCATACATGTCGCCAATATGCTCTATAACAGGCGCAATGGCTACAGGTATCATGAATATAATCGCTTCCCAACATAATGATGGTCGCACGAATTCAGGCAATGCAAACCATTTGGCATCGACTATTGGTTGGAAGTCAACAACTCCAAGTATTGTTGCTGTAACATAGCCCACTATGATTCCGATGAAAATAGGAATGAGGCGGAGTAGTCCTTTTGCAAAGAGCGATACTGCTACTGTGGTAACGAGTGCTATGATAGCAAGAAGCCAATTGCTTTTTGCCATATTAACGCCTGTACCTGCCAATGAGAGACCAATGAGCATTATGACTGGACCGACAACAATAGGAGGGAAGAGGCGTGATATGAAATCTACACCGCGCAAACGGACCAATGCACTCATTATGCCATACACCGCACCTACGGCTACAAGACCTGACAATGTGCCAGGAAGGCCGAAAAGTTCTGTGGCTTTGATGATTGGTGCAATAAATGCAAAACTGCTACCAAGGAAAATTGGAACTTTCCCTTTTGTTATAGCATGAAATATCAGAGTACCAATACCTGCTGTAAATAGAGCTACCGAAGGGTCTAAACCGACCAAGAGAGGTACTAAAACAGTTGCCCCAAAAGCCACAAAGAGAAATTGTGCGCCTACTACTGTTTTCTTAATAGGGCCAAGTTGTTTATCTTTTGACATAATTTCTATAATTTTTGTTGATGCGAATATGATTTATTAGAATGTCCATTTAGCACCAACGGCTGGAAGCACGTGGAAACCTTTATCTACAAAGTTTGCAGAAACTTCAACCTCTCCACCAAGGCTGAGATTGACTTTGTCGCAACCTTTTATCTTGTTGAAATTCACCCAAAATTGTGGTTCTGTGATGAATATGTATTCGGTGCCTTGCCAAATACGTGCTTCACGCCAAAAGTCGAAGAAACCACTAAATGTGCACCAACCTTTAGCAAACTCGATGCCCCAAACACCAGTAATTTGGAAGTTGTGGATGTCAGATTTTCCCGAAAGACCCACTGTGCCAGGTATCACCTTATAGAGTGCAGAGAGCGACCAAGTTTTTGTGAAATCTTTTGAGTGACCAGAGTAGGTTATACCACCTAACCAACAGTTGTTGAAAGACATAGCAGATGTGTTCAATCCACCATTGTATTCAATGTGAGCAGAGAGCCACGATAGTTTTGTGTTTTGCCAGAAGTTGAATTCACGAGCAATTTCCCAATAGGCTCCAGTCATCTTTGGCGCACAATCCATATCAATAAAGAAATAGGTGCTACCGCCAGCGTCGGGACGGAACATTTCTACGGTAGATGTCACGCAACCACGCTCAAAGTCATACATAACTTGTAGGTTTTGTGCTTTGATGTTGGTGATTTGCATTGCAATTAGTGCAATGATAAAAAGGGATGTAATCTTTTTCATAGATGTTTATATTTAAAATAATGAGTTATTTTTTTCTATAATAGAGCGGAAAATATTTTCTAAAATTCTGTTTGGTCTATATCGTTGCAAAGTTAATAAATGTTTTTTATTTTTGCAAGTTTGTTTGCATATACATGACGATTACCTTATTTTTAACTATTTTTGGACCAATTATTTCTTATGCGCTATAAAATTACGCATTTAATTGAAAACAATCTGCAAAACTATTGCGTATGTTGTTTTTTATTTATAAATTTGCAGAGTTTTAAGATATAAACAAGCAAAGCTAATCGAGTAAGGTTCTATACACTCTGTTTCTTGGCTATTAAATCTCTCTAAAAAATGAATATCAAACGATTATTGATTAT
>JAFYMM010000278.1 GCA_017550055.1 Paludibacteraceae bacterium | reverse complement strand
GTTCGGCGATGTGATGAGCGAGGGTGGTGGCGATGTGTTCTCGGTGTTGGCGGTATTGCGCTACATCTTCGGGTGAGGTGCAGAAGCAGATTTCGAGGATGATGGATTGGGGCGTAAGGTGGAGCATTGCGAGGCGGCGGTGTGGTGTTTGACTTTCTGATTTTATGCTTCTGAGTGGGATGTTTAGGGCATCGGCTGTTGCGTGGGTGAGGCGTGAGGCGAACCTTAATTCCATTGTTGTAGTATCATCACTCACTATTGCTTCTGTGCCTCGTGCTTGGGGGTTGGTGTGGGCGTTGAAATGAATGTCGATTATAAAGTCGTCAACATTTTTTCGCCAAAGGCTCAAAGACCTTCGGTTCAACGGTCGATGGTCAACAGACTTTACTCCTTCGGAGTTATTTTTCTCTCCCACAGATGACACAGATTGAAAAGATTTTTTGCCATTCGGATTTAATGATTCGCTGTTTGACTTCGTCAAAAACGCTCTCTGGATTTCCACAGATGTTGGGTTGTTTTTCGACCTTTGGGGCGATCGGACGCAGCACGCTGCGTCCCTACTGTGGAGTGTTATTTCGATGGTGTCGGCGCTTATTGGGATTGGTTTTAGTCTTTCATTCGGTCTGGCGACCGATAGGACACGGCACGCCGTGTCCCTACTTAATTCTTTTGTCAAGAGTTGGAGGGAGGCGTGGTCGTTGTCAATAAGGACTACGAGGTTGTATTTGTTGGTTAGGATTTCAGCTATTCGATTTCGAAGCCAGATGTTTTCAGCTCCCTCATCGAAGTGCGTTTCAGCGCATTGTGCGCCAGAGTTTGCGCCTGTATGTCCTGCAGTCAATATTATCATAGTTATTAATTAGTAGTTATTAGTTAGTAGTTAGTAGTTATTAGTTAGTAGTGAGTAGTTAGTAGTGAGTAATTGTGCATTTTGCATTGTTTATTAATTTCGAGTGCAAAGTTACGACATTTGGAAAGTGGGCTGTCCATTTACTCGTGGTTTATGAAAATTTTGTTTTGTAATTTATTCGTTGTTAATGGGTTAAGTGTAACTAAAAAAAAGATGACCTTATGGATCATCTTTTTCTTTGGGTGGGTTTTCGTTATTCAAGTCTATGCAATAGTAGTTGCATAGAAATCGTACTGCTAAGGGATGTAGCTTTTTTGCTTTTGGGGGTGTGAATAGTCTGTTTAGTACGTTTTTGTGCTTTCGGCACCAGCGTTGTACGGTTTTTTCTGATACGCCTGCGGCATTGGCAAGTTCGGTTTTAGATAGTTTTTTCATAATTTTATTTTAAACATAAGAACATGATTTTTTCGTTTTTTTTGAACGTAAATTGTCGTAAATTACTCGTAAATATTTTTTTAATTAAGTGAGTTCGACATAACTTTATTTCTCACGGAAGGCACGAAATTCTATTGCCTTCGGCATTAATATCTCCCCACAAATCTAACAAATATCACGAATATTTATCGCTGCGCGATGTTTTTATTTCTCTCACGGAACTGAAGGTCTTTGAGCCTTTAGGCGATAAAATGCACGGAATTCTTATATCGAACTGACGTTAATTAACGGATAATTTGCGTTTAATTTTTCATTTCACAATAATTTCGAATTCATACATTAGGCATATTTGATTGTTGAGTACAGCGTTTTTGGGTAGCATTTTGTATGCGAGAGCCATCATAGCGCGGTGGGCTGTGGCGTAAAAGGTGATGGAGTCGGTGTCGAAATTGGGGATGTAGTAGCTTTTGCGACGGGAAATGCTGAGGCTATAGACTCCGAGACTGCAAGCGTCGTCGGTTGTGATACGCGATGGGCGTACGGGTTTGATGTTGGTGATGCGCATGCAGTAGGTGTTGTTGGCATCGTTGATGGAGAGCAACATATTTATGTCGCTCATAAAAGCAAAGCGTAGAGCGGGAGAGGTGCGTGCTGTGCGATGTCGGAGGAAGAAGGATGCCACTGTGCCATCAATAGGAATAATTTCGCCAATGGCATATTTGGTTGGATGCGAGAGTAGATTGCCATCGGAGGTTTTGATGTTCAAAATGGTTTTGTTGTTTTCAGCATCGTGGGTGAGGCTATAGGTGAGTGGTTGATTGCTTTTCTCTTGTTTGCAAATGTCGACGATTTTGCTTTCATAAGAGAGGAATTTTGTAACGTGGTCAGTGATTGTGCCGATTAGTTGACCGTTGGAATAGTTTAGTTTCATAGTTAGGAGGAATTAGGAATTAGGAATGAGGAATTAGGAATGAGGAATTAGGAATGAGGAATTAGGAATGAGGAATTAGGAATGAGGAATGAGGAGTGAGGAATGAGGAATTAGGAATGCATAATTTACAATGC
>JAFYMM010000277.1 GCA_017550055.1 Paludibacteraceae bacterium | reverse complement strand
TATTTCTCTTTGGTACGAAGATGGTGATTTGGTGCGAGCAGTTACTCGTGGCGATGGTGTGCGTGGCGATGATGTAACTCGTAATGTTCGAACAATCAAAAATATACCACTAAAATTAATTCAAAATAATATCTCTCAACCTTCAACTCTCAACTCTCAACTTAACGTAGAGTTTCGTGGCGAAATCTTATTGCCTTGGAAGGAATATGATAGACTAAATGCCGAACGCGAGCGCAACGAAGAACCTTTATTTGCTAATCCTCGTAATGCTGCTTCTGGTACATTAAAATTACAAAATTCTCGTACTGTAGCAAAACGAAATCTAATAGCGCAAATATATAACGTATTAGGTGTAGAACAAAATACTCATTCCGATTCTTTGCAATGGGCAAAGGCTTTGGGAATGCCTGTAAGCGATACTACACGAGTGTGCAAGTCTATTGATGAGGTGATGGAGTTTATTGCCTATTGGAACGTGGAGCGCAAAAATTTGCCTGTTGCTACCGATGGCATTGTCTTAAAGGTGAATAGCCTTAATCAGCAAAAAAATCTTGGTTTCACAGCCAAATCGCCTCGCTGGGCAATTGCATATAAATTTCAAGCCGAGAGAGCTTTAATTCGCTTAAATTATGTGTCGTATCAAGTTGGTCGCACTGGGGCAATTACGCCTGTGGCAAATCTCGAACCAGTTCAATTATCTGGCACTATTGTCAAACGTGCATCGCTCCATAATGCTGATATTATTGCGTCTCTCGACCTCCATATAGGTGATATGGTTTATGTTGAAAAAGGTGGCGAAATAATACCAAAAATAACCGAAGTGGACGATTCGCAACGCCAAGAGGGCGCAGAACGTGTTGTATTTATTGACCGATGTCCCGAATGTGGCACTGAATTAGTGCGTATCGAAGGCGAAGCGGCTCATTATTGTCCTAATGAAATCAGCTGTCCGCCTCAGCAAAAGGGTAAAATCGAACACTTCGTTTCGCGCAAAGCTATGAATATAGATGGTTTGGGTAGCGAAACTATTGCAATGTTGTACGATAGGGGATTGATACACGATATAACTGACTTATATACTCTTACCGTAGGCAAATTGGCTCGTATGGAGCGTTTGGGCGAAAAATCTGCTCAAAATATTGTCGATGCGGTGAAAAAATCGTGCGAAGTGCCATTCGAGCGCGTACTATTTGCTCTTGGAATACGTTATGTAGGTGAAACTGTGGCAAAAAAATTGGTTGCTGCGTTTGGCACTATGCAGGCCTTGTCTGTCGCTAAGCGCGAGGAATTTATGGCTGTCGATGAGATTGGCGAACGTATAGCTGATAGTTTGATAGAGTATTTTGATGATATGCGAAATATGCAACTCGTTGAACGTTTGCAAGGTTTTGGAGTCAAAATGGAAGGACGAATTGCTCGTGCCGAGCTCTCAAATAAGCTTGATGGGCTAACTATCGTGATTAGTGGCACGTTCGAGCATCATTCTCGCGATGAGTATAAAGCTATGATTGAGGCGCATGGCGGAAAGAATGGTAGCGGCGTAACAAGCAAAACTTCTATCCTTTTGGCTGGTGCCAATATGGGTCCTGCTAAATTAGAAAAAGCCGAAAAACTTGGTGTGAAAATCATCTCCGAAACCGAATTCTTAGAAATGCTCAATGAATAGACATAAGTTTATGTTAAAAAATAATATCTGCGACTACCGAAGTGATGATGCATTGAGAATTATGAATTATGAATTATGAATTGTGCATTATGAATTATATAAAGTTATGCTAAAGAGAATAAGACAATATTTTTTCAATAGAGCGGTAAAGGGCGTTACACGCACATCTCACTATCGTTCTTGGGATAATATTCGAACAATATTGGTATTATTCGAAAGCGATTTGCAAGAAAAAAATCAAGAAGCTCGTGATTTTATAAAACAATTGCAAACCGAAGGTAAAAAGGTCGTTGCATGCTGTTATGTTGATAAAAAGAAAGCCTCTTCTGCCACATTCGACAATTATGTTGTGATTGACCGCAGTCAAATAAATTGGCTACAATCGCCCAAAGAGGAATTCATACAACCATTGCAAACTAAATTCGATGCTGTGATTGACCTAACAGAAAATGACCATTTACCTTTGAAATATTTGTTGGTGCAATCAAAAAGCGATTTGCGTTGTGGCAAGAGCAGAGTAGATAACGAATTGTACGATTTTGTTATAGAAATGCCCCCTCACCCTGTCGATGCCAAGACTGGAATGCCACGAATGGACTAT
>JAFYMM010000276.1 GCA_017550055.1 Paludibacteraceae bacterium | reverse complement strand
GTATGGAAATCACAGAAAAAGAACGTACACTCATTCAAATGCTTACAAACTACCCTAACGTAGTGCGTCAAGCAGGAGAAGACTTCTCGCCTGCATTGATTGCTAACTATGTATATGACTTGGTAAAAGAGTACAACCAATTCTATCAAGCATCACCAATCCTCAAAGAAGAAAATGCAGAGGTGAAAAACTTGCGTCTTTTGCTTTCAGCAAATGTGGCTAAAGTTATCACTTCAGGCATGGGATTACTCGGTATTGAAATGCCAGAGAGAATGTAATTTTTCAATGTAGAGTGAGGAATGAGAAATGAGGAATTATGAAATTTAATAAATTCCAAATAAAAGCACAATGTATAAGGTTCGGCCTTGTATGTTGTGTTTTGTTTTTTTCGTTGTTGGGATGGGGACAAACGCAATGGGGACCAAATGCGCTGCCCGTGATAGATATGTCGTCGGGAGAAACTTCAGATGAATTGTCAATAGATGTATCGGGCAGTTATTTTAGAGGCTTTGACCAAAGCAACGCATTTACACCAAATCTGCACTTGAATATACCTCTGTTTTCGCGTTGGGTAAATTTGGAAACGTGGTATTCGATAATGGATTTTTATTCAATGCACAATACGCAATGCACAATACACAATTTAGCAACGCCTTACCCCTTATCGCATTGGCACAACGTAGCAGGCGACATATATGTGAGTACGAATATTCAAGTTTTGCATCCTCATTGGTTTGGGAAACAATCAACCAACTATAAGCTCAAATATATACCATCGGCTGTGGCACGAATAGGCATTAAGACTGCATCAGGAGGAGATTTTGGAAATCGTCGTTTTATTGATGCACCGGGATATTTTCTTGATTTGACAGTTGCCGAGAAGATAAAATTCGAAAATAGATGGGCACGCACATTAAGCATTGCAGGCACAATAGGATTCTACTGCTGGCAAACAGGACGCGCAGAACAGAACGATGCTTATATGTACGGATTAAGAACGGAATTTGAAGCTAAACACCTTAAACTATTGGCCGAATGGGGAGGCTATACAGGTTGGCAAGAAAATGGAGATTGTCCGATGGTGATTAAAACAAGATTAGGAGTACCATGTAGCTTTGGACTTGAGCCATACGTTGCATATCAATATGGCATTAGAGATTGGCAATATCACGAAATTAGGGTTGGATTGAAATATTCTATTAATATTATAAAATAGATTTTCATTATATTCACAACAAAAAAGAGACGCAAAACATTGCGTCTCTGCTATAAAAAAGGAGTATAATACAAATTAAAGTTTAGCATTCAATGCTGAACCTGCTTTAAATTTCACAGATTTTTTAGCAGCAATAGTAATTTTAGCTCCAGTAGAAGGATTTACACCTTGACGTTCAGCTCTCTCAACAACCGAGAAATTACCAAAACCAAGAAGAGCAACAGTATCATTAGCCACAAGAGCTTCTTCGATTGCTTCTAACGCAGCATCAACAGCTTTTTTAGCGTCAATTTTAGTAAGATTTGCTTTAGCGGCAACAGCAGCCGCGAGTTCTGTTCTGTTCATTTTTCTTAAATTTAAGGATTATTACTAGTGTTTATAAAAAAGCATAACTTTACGGCACAAAAATATATTAAATTATTGATATATACAAGTTTTTAAGATTGTTTTTTCAAAAAAAGTTATAAAACAACAAAAAATATGTTATAAAACATATAAAATTGGCTTTTTTTTAGTAATTTTGCGCAATAAACGATAAAAATATGAGTTATAATAAAAGTTCATTTTTTGGCAATATACCGCCTGTAGTACTCAATTTAATGATTATCAACCTACTATTTTGGGTTGCCTCGCAAGTTTTGCCAACGTCTTTTGGCATAGATTTAGTGAAATTATTGGGATTGCACTATTGGTTTTCAGACAAATTCAACCCAATACAGCTTGTAACATATATGTTCCTACATGACACTAGTAGCATAAGCCACTTATTCTGCAACATGTTTGGCGTATGGATGTTTGGACGCACATTGGAGCAAGTGTGGGGAGCAAAAAAATTCTTGTTTTTCTATTTATTTACAGGCGTAGGAGCAGGAATTATACAAGAATTGACATGGATGATTGACCTCCATGGCATTACAACTGCGATGAATATAGCCATTGCCGAAAATTCAGGCGAAGCATTGGTTCCATTTAGCAGTATGTTTACGGGAGGCAATATAGCTAATGCCACAGCAATGGATGTAATAAGACTTAAACAACAAATATTTGCAGCTCATGTAACAGTTGGGGCTTCGGGAGCTTTATTTGGTATATTGTTAGCTTTTGGTTGGTTATTTCCAGAAGCAAGAATGGGACTATTGTTCATTCCGGTGATGATTCCAGCAAGAATATTTGTAGCCATTTACGCTGCCTTTGAATTATTCTTCGGAGTTACAGGATTTGCATTTGACAACGTAGCACACTTTGCTCACTTGGGAGGTATGATATTTGGTGCAGTAATATTGTGGGTATGGCAAAAACAAGGAAAACTTTATTGATAATTAGAAGTTAAAAAAATATGAATATTAAAGAGATTTTTTTGAGAGGGACGTCGTTGATGCGATTGATTTATATAAATGTAGGGATGTTTGTGTTGATAAAAGTAGTTACACTATTTTTAATACTATTCAAAATTGACACTACATTAATTACAACCTACTTAGAATTACCGTCAAATTTAACAACTTTGATATATCAACCATGGAGTGCGATAACTTATATGTTTTTGCATACCGATGTGATGCATATATTTTTTAATATGATTTCACTTTATTGGTTTGGACGCATTGCATTGGAACGTTTATCGCAAAAACAATTAGTGGGACTATATATATTAGGTGGATTGGCTGGAGCTGCAATGTATGTATTGTCGTATAATTTGTTTCCATATTTCTCAGTAGCTGTACATAATAGTTACCTATTAGGAGCATCGGGGGCAGTAGTAGCAATCTGTGTGGCTGCAGCTACACTACAACCAAACTACCCTATCCGTCTGATGTTTATAGGCGAAGTAAAATTGATTTGGGTGGCTATAGGAATGGTAGCGATTAGCGTATTTGGCATTACGGGCAATAATGCAGGAGGAGAATTTGCCCATATAGGAGGGGCAATATGGGGGTATTTCTATGCCAAAGCATGGATGAAAGGCAAAGACTATTCACAGCTTGTAACATCAGTAATCAATTGGTTCACAAACACATTTAAGCGCACACCAAAAATAAAAGTTAAACAAGGAGGAAAACAAACGGCATCGAGAGTGAAAACCGACGCTGAATACAATAGAGAAAAAAGAGCAAACGAAGCTGCGATTGATGCTATTCTCGACAAAATTAAACAACGAGGATACGAAAGTCTAACATCAGATGAAAAACGTGAATTATTTGATAGAAGTAAAAAGAATTGAGAAAGAATAAAAAATGCTACGTAGTTTTGTAAAATATACAATGGTTGCCATAACCGGATTTATAGTATTTTGCTATTTTCTTGGATTGCTGGCAGGATGGGTATCACCTGAAAAAATGGCGTTACCTACTTATTTTGTTATGGCAATGCCATTCTGGATTTTGCTAATAATCGGACTCCTCATATTTTGGTTATGTTGCAAAAAATGGCTTTATGCTTTAATAATCATCGCAATAATGGCTCTTACGTTCGGACAATGGCGCAATGTAATAACCATAAACAAACCAAAGCTGAACACAGAAAAAGAGAGTATAAAGATATTGACTTTTAACACCCACATATTCAACAACCAAAACGATGATGGATTCAAAAAAATAGCACAATTCATAAAAGAGACAGATGCAGATATTGTGTGCTTACAAGAATTTGGGTACTTCCATAGATATGGCGCATCGAAACAAGAAATATTGAAATTTTTCGATTCAATATATCCATACCGCCACTTATGGTTTAAAAATCAGCACAAATGGGGAGAAAATGGGTTAGCCACATTCAGCCGATATCCAATAGCAAAAAAGAAAAAAATAGAATACCAATCGGCCGATAATATAAGTATATATTCTGACATTGTCATTGACAATGACACAATTAGAGTAATAAACAACCACTTAGAATCAAACAAACTAAACAAAGAAGATAGACGATTTGCATCAAAATTGGTAGAGGAAAATAACAATAAACAAGAAATATTAGATGCAGGGAAGAAAATTGGGTTGAGACTAGTGGCTGGAGCAAAAAATCGCATACAGCAAGCCAATGCTGTAAGAAATACAATAGATGAAACTGATTATAAAACTATTGCATTAGGCGATTTTAACGACGTGCCGCTATCATACACCTACAATACAATAGGCAAAAATTTGCAAGATGCATACGCTTTAGGTGGAAATTGGGGCTATCATTGGACTTATAACAAAAACGCAATGATGGTTGCAATAGACCACATATTAGTGGATAAAAAATTTGAAGTCATAGATTGTGAGGTGCATAAAGAAATAAAAATTTCGGACCACTACCCACTAAGTTGTACTATAAAAATAAAAAAATAGGACAATAGATATGACCGAGAAAAAACATGAAACACGCTGTGGGACTATTCATTACTGGGTAGATAAACAAAACACATCGCCTATAACGATAATTTTTCTTCCCGGATTGACAGCCGACCATAGATTATTTGAGAAACAAATTGAATTTTTCAGAGGAAAATACAATATACTTGCGTGGGATGCACCAGCTCATGCTGCGTCATGGCCATTTGATTTTTCATTCAACCTAAGCGATAAAGCTATGTGGTTGAATGAAATTTTTGTAAAAGAACAGATTGATTACCCCGTTATAGTTGGTCAATCAATGGGTGGATATGTAGGACAAATGTATTCTCAATTGTTTCCAGAAAAACTTAAAGGGTTTATATCTATAGATTCGGCTCCATTACAAAGAAAATATGTAACTAGATTGGAAATTTGGCTACTAAAAAGAATGGAACCTATATATCGATACTATCCTTGGAAGTGGTTAGTAAGATTAGGCACAAATGGGGTTGCAACTTCGGAATATGGTCGAAAATTGATGCACGATATTATGATGGTATATGATGGAAATCAGGATAGATATGCTAAAATATCGGGGCATGGATATAGAATGCTAGCAGAAGCAATG
>JAFYMM010000037.1 GCA_017550055.1 Paludibacteraceae bacterium | reverse complement strand
GTTTTTTAGACAGAATGACATAAGAACATAATTTTCTTTTTTGACATAATGGTCTTGCTTTTGCTTTGCAAAATCTCGACATTAAAGACAGACCCTTCGGCGTTAGCTTTTTTTAGACAGAATGACATAAGAACATAATTTTCTTTTTTGACATAATGGTCTTGCTTTTGCTTTGCAAAATCTCGACAACAAAGACAGACCTATCGGCGTTTAATATAAATAGAATTAATAAATTACTAACTACTAATTACTAACTAATAACTAATATGAAACCTTCAGTTCCTAAGGGTACACGTGATTTTTCGCCTGTAGAGATGGCGAAACGTAATTATATTTTTAATACAATTCGTTCGGTGTTTGCTAATTACGGATTTAAGCAGATTGAGACTCCGTCGATGGAGAATCTTTCGACTTTGATGGGTAAATATGGCGAAGAGGGCGATAAATTGTTGTTCAAGGTGTTGAATTCGGGCGATTGGGCTGCGAAATTGTCGGACGAGGAGTTGTTGGCAAAAAACAGCATTAAGCTTACTAACAAAGTGAGTGAGAAAGGTTTGCGCTATGACTTGACGGTGCCATTTGCACGCTATGTGGTGCAACATCGCGATGAGATAACATTCCCATTCAAACGATTCCAGATACAGCCAGTGTGGCGTGCAGATAGACCTCAAAAGGGACGTTATCGCGAGTTTTTCCAATGCGATGCCGACGTGGTGGGTTCAGATTCGCTTGTGTATGAGGCAGAGATGATTGAGATGATTGACCAAGCATTCCAAAAATTTGGTATTGAGGTGGTGATTAAGTTGAACAACCGCAAAGTGTTGGCAGGTATCGCTGAATGGATTGGCGAGGCTGACCGCATTATTGACATCACTGTGGCAATCGACAAGATGGACAAAATCGGTCTTGACAAAGTGAACGAGGAGATGATGGCGAAAGGCATTCCAGCAGAGGCAGTTGAGAAGTTGAAACCAATCCTCCTGCTCGAAGGAACGAACGAAGAGAAAGTGGCACGATTGCGCGAAGTGTTGGCCGAAAGTGCTACAGCACAAAAGGGTCTCGACGAGTTGGAAGAGGTGCTTCGTTATGTAGGCGAGAGCGATGTGAAATGTGGTGTAGAACTCGACTTGACATTGGCTCGTGGTTTGAACTACTATACAGGAGCAATCTTGGAAGTTAAGGCATTAGGCGTAGAGATGGGGTCGATTTCGGGCGGTGGTCGTTACGACAACTTGACAGGTATATTTGGATTGCCAGGCGTGTCGGGCGTAGGATTCTCGTTCGGTGCCGACCGTATATACGACGTACTTACAATGCTCGATAAATTCCCAAAAGAAGCAACAGCAGGCACGAGAGTGATATTCCTCTCGTTTGACCAAAAGGGGTTGGACTACTGTCGTCCATTGGTGCGCGAGGTGCGTCGTGCGGGCATTGCGGCAGAGATTTATCCTGAAATTGCGAAGATGAAAAAACAGATGACATACGCTGATAACAACCAAATTCCGTATGTAGCCATTGTGGGCGATTCGGAAATGGAGGTAGGCAAAGTGATGTTGAAAAATATGGCTTCGGGCGAGCAACAATTGTTGAGCGTTGGCGAAGTGATTGACTTGTTGAAATAACGTGAGTTTGATGTAATTTTTATTTCTCGCGGAGTTTATCTCTCACGGAATTTTTATTTCTCACGGAACTCACGGAAACGCCATGGCTACGCCGGCGTGCAATGCGGAATTTGTATTGCCCACAAATTTCACAAATATCACGAATATTTATCGCTGCGCGATGGTTTTTTGCCCACAAATTTCACAAATATCACGAATGTTTATCGCTGTGTGATGTTTTTTTTCTCCCACAGATTA
The DNA here is from genome assembly GCA_017550055.1 of Paludibacteraceae bacterium. Taxonomy (GTDB): domain Bacteria; phylum Bacteroidota; class Bacteroidia; order Bacteroidales; family Paludibacteraceae; genus Aphodosoma. The sequence goes on along the minus strand of JAFYMM010000037.1, from coordinate 141 downwards.
CACAGATTTTATAGATTTTTTATTCTCATTATACGATTCGCTCTTTTGCTTTGCAAAAATCGCTCTGCGGATTTACACAGATTTTATCGCTGCGCGATGTTTTTCTAGATATTCTAGAGGAGCTAGGACGCTGCGCTGTTC
>JAFYMM010000275.1 GCA_017550055.1 Paludibacteraceae bacterium | reverse complement strand
GATGTACAAAAAAAAGAGTTTAAAACAAAGTTTAAACTCTTTTTTTATGTGATCCCGGCGGGATTCGAACCCACGACCCACAGCTTAGAAGGCTGTTGCTCTATCCAGCTGAGCTACGAGACCATCAGCATACAATTATTAATGTGTAGTTATTAGTTATTAAGATTTGAGTAAGTAATATTTCACTCCTCATTCCTAACTCCTCATTCCCCATTAATTTGCGGGTGCAAAGTTACAAAATTTTTCTGATATATCAATATTTTTAGGACAAAAATTTTATTTATCTGAAAATAGTAGTGATATTCAGATTTTTTTAGTAAATTTGCAACTTAATCTGAATTATAAAATAGAGACGAAAAATAACATTAAACGATTGATAAAGTTATGAAAATAAGAGTTATAGGAATGATGTTGCTGCTTTTGTTGTTGGCAGCGTGTGAGAATAGCACCAATTATTCGCAACTTCTTAAAGCCGAAGAAGAGTTGATTCAAGACTGGTTGGTGCGTAATGAGATAACTTTGCTCGACGAATTTCCTGCCGATACGCTATTCGCAGCGAACGAAATGTATCATTTCGACGAGGGAATCTACTTCCAATTGCTCGAAAAAGGCGTAGGCGACACATTGCGCAAGGGCGACAAACTCGTTTTGCGCTATAAGCAATCTACCCTCGATGTCTATCCAATGGTCGAGGACTATTGGACTACTCAAGACCGTCCCTATCCTAACGAAATATCGTATGGCTCATTGTCAAACAGTTGCGAAGGTTGGCAAAAAGCATTCGAACTTATGAAAAAATCCGAAGCTCACGCTCGTATTATTGTTCCATCTAAATTAGGGCGTAATAATTCAGAAGTTATACCTTATGTCTATGAAATGAAAATCCGTCGTGTACCTAAATAATTCACAATTATGTTTTGTGGATGCAATTTATAGGAAGGAAAAAATAACAATAACAATTTGTAAATCATTTTTATAATAGATGTGATTATTTTTAATTATGAATTATGAATTGTGCATTTTGCATTGATAAAGTATGACACTTGTAAAATCAATTTCGGGTATTCGTGGCACTATAGGTGGCACAGTGGGCGAGGGTCTTTCGCCTGTTGATATTGTGAAGTTTACTACAGGCTATGCCGAGTGGTTGAAACGCTGTCGAGGCAAACAAGATTGCACGGTGGTGGTTGGTCGCGATGCACGTCTGTCGGGCAATATGGTGTCTAACATCGTTATAGGCACATTGATGGGATGTGGTTGTAATGTGGTCAACATTGGTCTTGCAACTACTCCAACCACCGAACTTGCGGTTACTCTCGAGGGTGCCGATGGTGGTATTATTCTCACCGCTTCGCATAATCCAAAACAATGGAATGCGTTCAAAATGCTCAACGAAAAGGGCGAATTTCTTGATAAACAACAATGTACTGAGATGCTCAACTTGACCGAGAGTGCCGATGTCGTTTTTGCCGATGTCGATGCGCTTGGCTCTTGCATTGAGAAAACTGACTATACTCAACGCCATATAGAAGAGGTGTTGAAACTTGATTTGGTCGATGTCGAGGCCATCCGTGCTGCCAATTTCCGTGTGGCGGTCGATGCTGTCAATTCTGTTGGTGGTGTGGCTATTCCTGCTTTGTTGAAGGCTTTGGGAGTAGAGCATGTCGAAGAATTGAACTGCGAGCCAACAGGCAAATTTGCTCACAACCCTGAGCCTCTGCCTGAACATTTGACTGAGATATCAGAACACATTCGCAAGACAAAAGCCGATGTGGGCTTTGTTGTTGACCCTGATGTTGACCGTCTTGCCATTGTTTGCGAGAATGGCGAAATGTTTGGCGAGGAATACACTTTGGTCTCTATTGCCGACTATGTCTTGACTCATACTCCGGGCAATACTGTTTCCAATCTTAGTTCTACACGCGCTTTAGCTGATATTACTGCTCAACATGGCGGACAATACAATGCTTCGGCAGTAGGCGAGGTCAACGTAGTGGCTAAAATCCGTGAAACCAATGCCGTTATTGGTGGCGAGGGTAATGGTGGTGTCATCTATCCTGCATCGCACTGTGGCCGTGATGCCTTGGTGGGTGTGGCATTGTTCCTTACTCATTTGGCGAAAAAAGGTAAGAAAGTCAGTGAGTTGCGTGCCGAATATCCTAACTATTACACATCTAAAAACAAAATAGAACTTACTCCGCAAATCGATGTCGATGGTGTATTGTGTGTAATAAAAGGCTGTTACAAACAATTCAAAGTGACAGATATTGACGGTGTTAAGATTGATTTTCCACAAGGCTGGGTGCACTTGCGTAAATCTAACACTGAGCCAATTATCCGCATCTATTCCGAAGCCCCAACACGCGAGCAAGCCGACAGATTTGCTAGTGCAATCATTGCCGAAATCAAGCGTATCGCCCGCATTTAATATAAATCTTAATTGAGCCCACAAATCTCACAAATAATCACAAAAAAATAATATCAAAAAGATTTGTAAAATTTGTGTAATTTGTGGGAAAATAAAAAAAGAGTAATCTGTGGGAGAAAAAACTCCGTGAGAGAAAAAAACAATG
>JAFYMM010000274.1 GCA_017550055.1 Paludibacteraceae bacterium | reverse complement strand
GCTACTCTAGATAATTAAGCGTAAGGAGCTAGTTTGGTTCACCTTTTTAGAGGTATCTTGCTAATGGATAAAGAAGTTATGCAAAAACAAGGATGTATAAGAAGATGTTTTTCAGTTCGCCCCCGTTGGGGACGAGAGATGAGATAGTTATCTGTCTGCAGGTTCCTTCGCTTCGCTCAGTCACCAGCAGTTAAGCATAATTTGCCCTCTTTGAGGACATTAGATAGTGATTTTACGTAATATTTTCAACTAGTTGAAAGACAAATATATATGTGTTTTGCAGATATTATAGACGTTCTAGATATACTAGGACGCTGCGCTACTCTAGATGATTTAAGTATGGGAGTTGAGAGTTGAGGGGTGAATATAACTATTTCTGCTACATTAGATTTTTTAGGGGGATATAGTTATTTCGGGGGTTGATAAATTATTTTTTGAGGGATTGGGGTTTTATTGTTTTTTTTTTGTATCTTTGCAGATTGTATTAAGGGACTCCTTTTAATTCATAATAAGAGTATGGAATATTCGTTGTTAAACAAAATTGATAGTCCGAAGGATTTGAAAGAGGTGTCGGTAGATTCTCTTCCTTTGGTGTGTGACGAGTTGAGACAATATATTATAGAGCAATTGGCTACTAATCCTGGTCATTTGGGTTCGTCGTTGGGTGTTGTGGAATTGTCGGTTGCACTACATTATGTATTCGATACGCCATACGATAGAATTGTGTGGGACGTTGGGCATCAGGCATACGGACATAAGATATTGACAGGAAGACGCGAGGCATTTAAGACAAATAGAATGTTTAAGGGGTTGTGCGGTTTTCCAAATCCGAAAGAGAGTGAATATGACTCTTTTGGTGTTGGACACTCCTCTACCTCGATATCAGCAGCATTGGGGATGTCGATAGCAGCAAAATTGAAGGGAGAGAATAGACAGGTGGTGGCAGTGATAGGCGATGGTTCGATGACTGGAGGATTGGCATTCGAGGGATTGAACAACGCTTCGACTAATCCAAACAACCTACTTATAATACTGAACGACAACAACATGGCGATTGACCCGATAAAGGGAGGATTGAGCCATTATTTGACATCGATACATTTTTCGAAAACATATAACGACATACGCTATAGCGTTTATCGCACGATGAAGAAAGCGGGATTGATGTCGGAAGCAAATAGAAATAGGATTTTGCGTTTGAGCAATTCATTGAAAAGTTTGCGCGCAAATGCTAATCAAAACAATATATTCGAAGGGCTAAATATCAGATATTTCGGTCCGATAGACGGACATGATGTATTGGGATTGGTGCATGTGCTAAATCAGTTGAAAACATATAACGGCCCGAAAGTACTACACATAATCACTAAAAAAGGCAAGGGCTATAAACCTGCAGAAGAAGAGGTTACGACATGGCATGCACCAGGAGTGTTTGACATAAAAACCGGACAACGAATCAAAAAAAGAGCAGAGGGCGAACCGCCTTTGTTTCAAGAAGTTTTTGGAAATACACTATTAGAATTGGCACAGCAAAATGAACGAATTGTGGGTATTACGCCTGCGATGCCTTCGGGATGTTCGATGAATATTATGATGAATGCAATGCCTGAAAGGACGTTTGACGTGGGAATTGCTGAGGGGCATGCAGTTACGTTCTCGGCAGGATTGGCAAAAGAGGGCATGATGCCATTTTGCAATATATACTCAAGCTTCATGCAAAGAGCATACGACAATGTGATACACGACGTTGCGTTGCAAAATTTGAATGTGGTATTCTGTCTTGACAGAGCAGGAATAGTGGGCAATGACGGGGCTACGCATCAAGGACAATTTGACTTGACAATGTTCCGTTGCATACCGAATATGACAATAGGAGTGCCACGTAACGAACATGAATTGAGAAACTTAATGTACACGGCTCAATTAGACGACAAAGGTCCGTTCATGATACGCTATCCTCGAGGAAAGGGTATTTTGGCAGATTGGAAAAACGAGATGAAAGAGGTTGAAATAGGCAAAGGCGAGGAGTTGAAAAAGGGGAAAGATGTTGCTATAGTGGGAGTTGGTCCGATACTTTATACAGCACAAAAAGCTATTGAGCGCATTGAAGCTGAAAATAGCAGTAGAGAAATAGGACTTTATGACTTGAAATTCTTGAAACCATTGGATGACAAGCTATTGCATGAAATAGGAAAACAATATTCGACCATATATACCATCGAGGACGGAACAATAATAGGCGGAGTGGGTTCGGCTGTTGAGGAGTGGATGATGGATAATGGTTATCAGCCTAAGATTGTGAGACTTGGATTGCCAGATGAATTTGTGGAACATGGGTCGCAGGCAGAATTGTTTGAAATGTTGGAATTGGACACTCTTGGCATCTACAATACTATTAAGGGAACTTAAGGTTTTGAAAGACAGAATGACATAAAAACATATTTTTTATAACATAAGCCTCGCTATGCCAGCAGCATATCTTGGCTGAAGAATGACAAATTTTAAGATTTTAATATGAAAATAGTTATTGTAGGAGCAGGGGAAGTGGGTCGTTATGTGGCTAAAATGTTGTCGAATGAGAACCACGACATAACGATTATGGATGAATCGGAAGAGAGGCTTCAAGACCTTGATACGAATCATGACATTATGTCGCGCATTGGCTCTCCAACATCGGTGAATGACTTGCAGATGTGCGGGGTGAGAAATTGTGACTTGTTTATTGCTGTAAATACCTCGGAGAGTGTCAATACAACAGCTTGTATGATAGCATCAAAATTAGGTGCACGCAAGACAGTGGCACGTATTGACAACTATGAATATTTGTTGCCCAAAAACAAAGAGATGTTCAAATCGTTGGGCATAGACAAATTGATTTACCCAGAAGTGTTGGCCGCTACAGAGATTGTGCAATCATTTAAGCGCAGTTGGATACGCGAATATCGCACCTTTAGTAACGAGGCATTGGTGTTGGTGTGTATAAAAGTCAGAGAAAATGCTGAAATTACAAATAAATTGTTCAACACAGGATTTTTCAATCACAGCATGTATCGCATAGTAGCCGTGAAACGACGCACAGTTACGATTATACCAAGCGGAAATGACCAAATTTTAGCAAATGACCTTGTTTATTTTATCTGTACAAAAGAGAATTTGGAATACGTAAGAGTAGCAGCAGGTAAAACTAATTTCGAAATAAAGAGCATTATCATAATGGGAGGGTCGAAAATTGCATTGAAAACAGTACAATACCTGCCAAATGACATAAATGTGAAAATAATAGAAAGCAACAGAGAAAAATGCTATAAACTTGCAGACAAGACAGATACGCTTATTATCCACGGAGATGGTAGAAATATTGATTTGTTGAAAGATGAAGGAATTGAAGATGCAGATGCATTTATTGCATTGACAGATAATTCGGAGACAAACGTATTGGCATGTCTTGCAGCAAAAAGATTTGGTATTAGAAAAACCATTGCCGAAGTTGAAAACATTGACTATATCGACTTGGCTGATAATCTGGACATTGGCACACTTATCAATAAAAAATTGATAGCAGCATCGCACATATATCAACAAACATTGGACGAAGATGCGTATGATGTGCAATGCTTGACATACTCGGATGCAGAAGTTGTAGAATTTGTAGTAAAACCGGGAGATAAGATTACAAAAGACCGTGTGCGTAACTTGAATTTGCCAGACGATGTGAATATTGGTGGTGTTGTGAGAAACGGCAAAGGGCATGTAGTAAATGGTAATACCGTGATATTGCCAGGAGACCATGTGGTTATATTCTGTAAAGCTACAGCAGTGCCTAAATTGGCTAAATTCTTTAACTAAAAAAACACAACGTAATAGAGAAAAATCTCACGATTTATATTTTTTGCTATGACTAAAGCTTTTAATTGGCAACAGGTAATAAAAATATTAGGAGTGCTTTTGATGATAGAAGCTCTCTTTATGGCTATTGCCGCAATTGTAGCATATATTTATGAAGAAAATGACTTTGTAGCAATAGTTGAATCGGCAATACTTACGATTGGAGCAGGAATTGGAGGGGTGTTATTAGGAGGCTCGAATACCAAACATATAGGAACACGAGAAGGATATTTAGTTGTAGGATTGGTATGGGTTGTATTTTCTATATTCGGCATGTTACCATTCCGTCTAAGTCACTATGTTCCAAACATAACCGATGCGTTTTTCGAGACAATGTCAGGATTTACGACCACGGGGGCAACTATACTTACGGACATAGAAGCATTGCCACACGGATTGTTGTTTTGGCGCAGTATGATGCAATGGCTTGGGGGTATG
>JAFYMM010000273.1 GCA_017550055.1 Paludibacteraceae bacterium | reverse complement strand
GTTGGATTTTTATATAATTCAAAAGTCAAATAAACATCATGTTTAGGCGTAAAACCTAATTTTTCCAATTGTTCTTTCGACATAGAACGAATACCATTCTTTTTAAGACGATACAATTTCACCGACTCTTTACCTCCATGCAACAACACATATTCTGCATTCAACAAATCAGGTGTAATACCAATAGCCCCTTTATCAGCTAACAAACGCGTATAATACAAACTATTCTTTTCTATAATAGGCATTTGCCCTGTTTTCACATAACCAACCAACACACTCGTTCTATCCAACACACCAACCAACTTATGTTCCATACCTTTTTGAGCAATCACTTTCTCCTCACCTATCAATTCTGAAGTAGGACTAACTATCAAACGTCTAATAAATTCTACTAATAATCGTCTATTCTCACTACCTACCTCTGGTCTTAATGGAAACGCTCCAATATTCACTTGATTGATTGACTCAAAAAATCTTTGTCGCTCTATCTCATCGCACGACCCGCCACCAGGAAACAACACGTATCCTCCCACAACCTCTTTTTTCAAGTGTCTTGGCAACAAACCCGCATCTTCATTTTTCTCCTTATAATATATCGCATCTCTATATCGGTGCATTTGATTTATAGCATCATGAGGCGGAGCATCCACTCCACTCACATCCGCCAATCTATATTTCGCATCAAACAAATAAGTCAATTTTATTCCACTCTCAACATCCGTTTTTTTCAATTGCAACACAATATCTGGTCGCTGAGGCACAGTCACTGACTCCACACTTTCTACACCTTTCAATTGCTTACTGCCATATCCATCCGATTCTGATGCAGGATTATATATCAATTCTGCCAACTCCACATCCCCTTTCTTAAATATCACATGCGAATAATCTTCCCGACGCAATTCAAAATCAAACAATCCATTCGTCTCCACTTTACCATTTGCATCATTAGCTATATCAAGCACCTCCGCCACAATTTTCTTCACTTCAATGAAACACCAAATTTCATATAGCGTTGCAATATCCTTAGTTTCTAACTTAAACAACCCATCCTCCATTGAATAAGCCTTGTTCAACAACAACCAAGTACGATACACCTCAGCATATCCTGTTGCCCTTTGCAAAGTCAAATTCTCTTGTCGCAACCCTTTGAATTTTCCAATATTACGAAAAAACGAATGTTGCATCAAGCTCTTTAATTCTCTCTTCGTTGCCAACATCTCTGCCTTTCGCCCCTCATCCACATATTGTGCTTTATACGACAATATTTTATCACATAGCGCCTCATATTTCTTTCCTATCTCAATCAACGCATATTTCAAAAATCTATTCTCCACCGTATCATGATTCAACTGAGGCACCCCCACCTTATACAATCTACCCATCTCACATTTATGCTCAGCCACCTCATTTTCCAACTGCGGGGTGAATCTCTTAATCCTATCTGCTCGCAAATATTCATGCGTGTCACGCAAACGCTTTTTCGGTCTATTCACAATCATCTTTATCGCCCTCAACATCTCCTCTTGCTTATCACGAAATATATTCCACCACACCAATTCTGGTTTTTCACCCTCAGCTTTCGGAGCAAATCCATGGAATGTCTTACGCATAAAAGCCAACGCCAACATTCTATATTCAGCCTCTACATCACGCAAAATATTACGCCAATGCTCATGATAGTCCAATTTTGTTGATAGCACGTCATACTCCAATCTAAATTGTCTTTTCGCACCACCAACCTTATAATTTATCTCTAAATACGAACGCCCAACCTCATTCCCATAATTCAATACGCCCGATATTATATTCTTTGACTTATAAAACGAAAATTGGTCGCTTCGCCCCCCATAAGTTCTCATCCAAGCCTCATCTACTCTACCTCCAAAATCCACCCATACAGCATAATCCGCATTATCAAAAAACAGCGCCTCCCCCACTCTTTCTCTACCATTCAACTCCCATTGCGTCCATCTATATTTTATCGACTCTACATCATCATTCCACTTATACCGACACACCAACCCTTCCGCCGAAATATTTCCTCTCGCCTTACCTAACACTCCATCAAATTTACCACATTCGATATTCAGTGTAAAATCCCTATGTTTTACCGATAAAATTTCCATTATACGATATTAGCTCCAATACGAAGTATATCCTGTTCCAAGGCGTTTTTGCATCTCCTGAATCTTCTTGCGCGACAACGACGCCTCTATGGTCAAACCTGTAGATTCAAGCAATTTATCCAATTCCACCAATATATTTCGACCATCCATATTCAACATCTTAGCTTCATCACCCTC
>JAFYMM010000272.1 GCA_017550055.1 Paludibacteraceae bacterium | reverse complement strand
GTTCAGAAGTTGTTGTATAAGAACCTGCATAAGACCAAGGAGAAGTTTCAACGTCAGAACAGATAGCACGAACATATACGTCGTATTCAGTTTCGGCAGTGAGAGCAGAGATAGTGAATTCGGTAGTTGTGCATTCCATTGTAGCACCTTCAGTGTCAACATTGAAGTCTTTAGCACCATATTTTACTTCGTATTTTTGAGCACCATCATGAACGAATGAGAATGCCAAAGTTTTGTCAGTTTTACCTTTAAATTCGAAGTAGTCAGGTTTAGCACATGAAGGGATTAACTCGATAATAACATCATCAATATAGAAACCACCACCTGCTTTTTCACTCAATTCATAATCAGTTATAAATCCAAGATGTTTTGCAGTACCTTTGTAACTATCCAACAAAACAACTTGTTTTTCATAAGCAGCTGTAGCCATCTTAATAATAATAGTATCGATTGGCTCAAACGACGTAGCAATATTGTCAATATCAGCAACAGCACCAACAATGATAGCTCTATCTTTGTTAGCTGCACTAGGACGCGCATTGAATGACACTTGACATTTTGACAATTGGTCAACATCTAATTCTCCCGATACAAGATAACTTACAGCCGAAGTTGTTCCATACAAATAAGCAGCTTTAGTACCAGATGCAGCAGTTGTAGAAACTTGAGGATAGTCAGTGTTAGTTGCATAATAAGTATTCCAACATAAAGGAGCAGCACCAGCACCAGTTACCAAGTTCTTTTCAAAGTCATCTGAATAAGGCAATGCAACTTTATCTAAGCAAGCAGTTGCTACCACTTTTACAGTTGACCAGTCACTATAAACACCATTGCATTTTGCACGAGCATACAAATAGTAGTTAGTAGCATCGAGCAAACCAGTGATAGTTGCAGTTTTGCCAGTTACGTCGACAACAGGCAATGAGTCAATGTTGAGTTGAGCAGCATCGCACAAAGAAGTTGCATATTTGATTTGATATTCAGTAGCTTCAGAATCAAAAGACACAGAAATAGAATTTGGAGTTACAGCATCTATCTCCATGTGACCTGAACAAGCATAGAGAGTATCAAATTCTACATCATCGATATAAGCATAATTGCTCTTATCGAAAGCTGAATAGAACATTACATATTTACCAGTATCGCCATTTAAGTCATGTTTATAGTTTTTGAAGTTGACTTCAAATGCACGACCTTCAAAAGCCAAATCTACAGTATCTGTAGGAACAAATGTTGCAATATCTGTAGGGTCAGTCAAAACACCAACAATCAAAGCATGTGCATATTTGTCAGTTGCATTAGCAGCTGTACCAGTAGAACCCCAGAATTTAACGCGAATCATTCTGATATCGCTGATATCGATACGAGGTGCGATAGCATAAGCTCCATTATAAGAAGTAGTAGTTTGGAATTTCAAAGAAGCACCACCAGAGTGTTTGTAAGAAGTGTTACAAGAAGGGATGTATGCAGCACCTGCACCAGCAGTTCTGTTACCAACAACATAACATGGAGGGAATTTACCATTACCTGTTCCGTAATTATCAAAGTTTTCTACACCCATTTCGTAAGTATCTAACAACTCGCAAGTAGTACGTATATTAAGAGGATTAGACCAAGCACTCTTATCAATATCAGAACACAAAGCTTGAACATAAACTACAAATGGAGTGTTGCCAGGGAGGTCTGTAATTTCGTAAGGGTTAACGTTAACAGTATCCAAAACAACAACTTTATCGCTGACTTGTGGGTTGTTCAACTCGTCGAGAGTCAACGCTTCGGTAGCCACCAGTACACGCCAAGAGGTTGCAGAAGATTCCCAACGGATATTAGCAGTAGTATTACCGATATCAGCCAATTTTAAGTTTTCAGGACGAGCACATGTACTGATATAATTCACAACAACATCATCGATATATACACCATACGAATCAGTAGAAGTGAAATTATGATCTGATGCTATAACAATATGGTTACCATTACCTTTATAATTTTCGAAACTTACAATATATTCGAGATATTCTTTAATTTTTGGATTTATAATAGCAATAGGCTCAATTGTTGTAGAGTCGTTAGGATCTGTCATTACACCAACAATAATTGTTTGATTTGCAGCAGAAGCTTGAAGTTTTACAGAAAGTTGCAATTTATTGATAGGCTCTGCCATTTTTGGCAACGCCATATACAATTTTTTATCTGCACCAATAAGAGATTTAGTAAAACGAACAGCTTTAGTTCCACTTGCAGCATAGATACTTGAAGAGGTATTCTCTACAATTTGTGGGTAATAATTTGTTGTGCTACCACCTGAATATGTGAAACGAGGCACAGTCATACAACGAACAGGGAAAATACGCTCTGTAGCAGTTGCAGCATAATGTTCTTTATCGAAATCTTCGATGTAAGGAAGTGGAAATTCTGCATAACATTCAGTTTCAAAGAAGTCAGTAGCAGTCCATTCGCCTTCAGTATCGCTACAAGAAGATTTAATCCAATAGTAGTAACGTTTGCCAGGGAAAACAAGATTTTCACATTGTAATGAGTTTGTAGTTACGACAGTGTCGTATATATATACATTATCATTAGTAGCATCTAAAGTTTCCATGTCGTAGTCAGTTTCGGCAATACGAACTTTCCAGCTAGTTGCGCCATTAGCATCCCAAGAGAATTTAACTTTAGAAGGATTAGTCAAATCGCTATCTATTTTGATATTTGTTGGAGAACCGCAAGAAGGAATAGTGCTAAATTTAACATCATCGAGGTAGCAATAAACATAATTACTAGCTGTTGGATCGAGGTCAGGAAAATTATATTTAGCATCCATAAGTACAGCAAAGAATTTACCTTCAGCATTATACTTATTCAAATCATATACATAATATTTATAGCGAAGTTCAGGCACAATAGTATCAATAACTTGAAAAGTAGTGATATCGTTTGCATCAGACATAAGACCTACATAATATGCAGTAACCGAAGTTGAAGAAAGTGAGTGTTTAGTTGAGAAGAAGCCAACTCGAGTATTTTTTGGATTTTCCATTTCAGGAAATATTGCTGCAATATAAGCAGGTTGATACTTCAAGTTGAAAGACATTGACATCTCGTAATCTGTTCTTTGAGGGATAGACGCAGACTTATTTGTATTTGAGTTTTGAGGTATAGCATCAACATAATGAGACAAATAAGTAACATCTGGATCGAGTTTGTAAGTAGACAAACGGTTTCCTACGTGAGGATTGTAGAAAGTAGAACTATCATTTGTTGAATATTCGAAATCTACAAGATGAGGATATGCACCCATTTTGGCAGGCATACGAACACAAGTTGGATAAGAGTTCCATTCGCCAACAGCAGTACCTTTTTTGCCACGAGCATAAATATACAAATCTGTTGCAGATGGGAGGCCAGTGATTTCTTCT
>JAFYMM010000271.1 GCA_017550055.1 Paludibacteraceae bacterium | reverse complement strand
CGACAAGTTAGTTGTACCATTATGAGGGAGATAGTAATACTCTTTTTTGTAATTATCATTTTCTCCATAGAAGAGAACATCTGCCACTCCATTATGATTCCAATCATACCAAAAACCATCCTCAATAATCAAACCAGTGTTCCAAATACCAGAAGCACGAGTGAAGGTATAGTTTTCGGCACCTTTAGAAATAACATTTACATAATCACTAGTACACCAAGTATTAGTTGCGCCAAATACATCCCAATAGCCATCCATATTATAGTCAGCCATCAAGCGATTTGCCACACTTTGTATCTCAGAATTACCATCAACCACATTCCCAAGAAAATTGAATTTTTCTTCTTTATCATCAAACGAAGTTGCCACGTAATTAGGCATTACATTTACCACTTCTTGGGCAATAGCAGCTGTGCCATCAGGCGCAGTCACTATATGAGTAATTGTTTTTGAACCAGAAGTATTAAATACTATTTCTACTATATGACCACTGTCATTACATATGCCATCTTCGACTTGCCATGAGTGGGTAAAACCATTAGGCAATTCGTAGGCAGTGGCAGAAAGAGTTTGAGTTACACCCAATTCGGTACAAGACAATGAAAAATCAGCAAATATAGCAGTGTGTTCTACCATAGCCTCTTCGCTCCAAGCCGAGCCCATGTGTTGAGCATCGATAGCTTGTACGGACACATAGATTGTACTTGGCACACGAGAGGTCAAATCGAGTTTATAAGTATGTAATTTGCCCATATTGCCGTCAATAAAGTTACGACGTGAGCCATTGGCATTGGCATGAGCATGAAGAATATCATTACCTCCAGGAGTAGTACCGACACGCAAAGCATAGGTTAAGTCGGAATTGATAGTTTGAACATCGCTACCCTCGCCCCACGAAACAATCAAAATACCATTATTATAGAGTAAGTCAGGCTTTTGAGGAGCAGAAGGGGCAGAGTTTGCAGAACCGCCAACCTTAACTATTTTCTTATTGAAGATGTTATTTTCATTATCCGGTTGAGCAAAAGGTTTATAATCCGAACTTGCCCAAACATCAACATAACCATCATTATCGATATCTTCGGCATTGATTTTCATATCGCGGTGATTATCAAAACCATAATAATCCCTTTCATCTGAGGCATAAGTTATCAATACTTCAGGTTGAGCAAAAGTTTTGTTAGCTTGACCTTTGAGCCACACAACATCCAAAGTTTCATTTTTAGAACATTGTACTTTGTCTTTATACATAGAATAGTTACCTCGGAAAGCCAACATATCATAATAGCCATCGCCATCAATATCTTGACAATTAGAAAAAAGGAGGGCATTATCGCCATAATCTTGCTCTTCTAATTGAGTAAATCTACCATCGCCATCATTTTCGAAAAACATAGTATAAGCATAGCCAGTACTATTGAGAGGCGCAGAAAATGTGACCAAAATATCAACATCACCGTCTCTATCGAAGTCGTAGCAATAGATATCAGGGTCAACCTGAATGTTTTCGTACAACAATTGCACATCAAATTTACCTTCACCTCGGTAAATAGCAGTTTGCAACTTCTTGCCAGGATAGATAAAGTCTTGTATGCCATCGGTATTCAAATCAGCCACCACAACAGAACCAGAAATATCACTCATCACCCATTTACCATTGCCAACATTATAGTAAATAATACCATCTTTTTCGTTGACAAGGTCGATTAAGCCATCGGCATTAAGGTCTAAAGCACGAAGAGGAGCAGAGAATTTGTTAGTTACACCTTGAGCTCGCTGTTGGGTTTCTCCCACACGACGTTGAGGAGCTCGCGCCAAAGAAGCCCCACTAAACATATTTGCCAAATTAGCAAAGCCACCACCATCAAGTAAACCAGAAGATTGTTTTGCATTGAGACTGCCCCAACTTTCTGGATTGAATGAGGTTTCATATTCAGCCTGAGTCATTGTTTGCATAAACTGCTCGACGAAAGAACCGTCGGCTTGCTGAACCATAATAGAAAAACCAAAGTTCAAAATCTTTAGATAATCGATACGACCATCGTTATTAACATCGAAATTAGGGACAATAAAAAAATCGCATTCATATTTATAACCATCGGGTTGCGAAATATAAACATCGTAATAACCCGAACCTTCATATGTATTATGCCCTGTTTCAATGCAGAAATCCATCTTGCCATCACCATTAACATCTTCGACTAAAGTCAAATCGCCTATTCGAGTAGTAATATCATCATTACCACCTTCTCTATTACCTATAAATTTGTATATATATCCAACATCTTTATACTGACCAGAAAAACCTGAAGTATAGGCAAAATAATAGCATGAAGTATAATTATCCACATTGTCATGATCCTCTCTCGTCACACCCTTATCACCTACGCCAGTATAATCGTACCAATACTCAGCACGAGGGAGATATGAAAAAATTACACTCATATTATCGTCATGAGTTGTAGTATCTGGATTATCACTACGAACAACAGAAAAACTGCACGAATTACCTTCGTCAAGACATCCCCATGTAGAACCACCCCAAGCACATATGTTTATCGCATCTCCATCAAAATTGATATAATGCTCATCATCGAAATAAGGAGTCAGAGTTCTATCGTATGCACCATTTTTGAAATAGATTGCATCAACAGGCAAAGAACTCAACGAGCCATCCTTATTGATATATTTTTCTTCAGCTGGGTGATAAAGATAATGAGTTGCTCCACTATCAAGTGAATGCAACATAAATTGTTGACGAGTATCGGAACTACTAGCATTAATATTGAGTTCGGCACTTGATTGCAATTTAGAACCACCTTTGGCAATCGCCCAAGATACATTGTTGCGATACGGCAAAGATACAAAATATAAATCCGTAGTATTTAATACTATTGTAGAAGCTACAATACTATCCCCATACACTGAAATTGCGCTAAGAAATAGACATAGCACAAAAATTGAGAGAGTTATTTGTTTTTTCATAACTTTGTATTTTTTACAGATTTGACAAAAGGGTATAATTATTTACAAAGGTAATATAAATATTTTAAACTTACCCCTCTCTATTAACAATTATTAACATATATTTTTATTATGTAGGTGGAAATGGGGGAATTGTAATTACGAGGGTTGCTTTATAGTATATTTATAGTATGTTTATCCTATATTTATAGTATATTTATCCTATGTTGAGGGTAGGGAGTAGGGAATAGGGAGCAGGGAGGAGTGGGGAATGATATTTATTTCCTTGTAGATTTGTGAAATAAAAAAAATGGCAGACACTCATTTGTTGGGTGTCTGCTTTTTTTATAACAGCTGATGTTTTTAATTCTTTTTAGGCTGTGCCCTCGCCCTAACCTTTAGCAAGGCTCAAGCAAACTGCTCCTTAGAAAACAGCCATCTTCACAGATTACACTTGCAAAAGTTGCAAAGTGCGATGATTACTTTTTTAGGTATATGTCTATATTTTTAGAAAAAAACTCGCTACATAACATCAACTTTACATCAACTTTGCAACTGCAAAGTTGCAAAGTTCAACTAAACCGTTGATTATCAAAAACAACACTACATTTCACACCATAAACCAAACAAAGCTATCATCCACATAACTACAACAAAATCAACTCCTTACCCCAACTTTGCAAACTTTGCGAACTTTGCAACCCCCTATTTCCTGTTATTTTTAATAAATCAAAAAATATTAACTTCTATAAATCAACTCATTAAACCAAAATAACACTATCTCTAATTTGACTAATTAGGCCAATTAGACTAAAAAAACAGACTTTCGAAGGTCTAAAATCTGCTATTTTTTTGTAAAAATCAGGCTACAAATAGCTAAGGAGCAGGTACGGTTCACTATCTTGGAAGGTATCTAACGGATAAAGTGATAAAAAAATTGGCAGACACTCATTTGTTGGGTGTCTGCTTTTTTGGGTAGTTTGTTGTTGCTGGATATTCCGGAATTTATGGATCGCTTCGCTATTTCGGAGGGATTGGGTAAAATTGGAGCGTTGGGTAACTGATTTTAGACTTCTAAAGGGTTGTCTGATGTGTTGTTTTTCGACCTCGGGG
>JAFYMM010000270.1 GCA_017550055.1 Paludibacteraceae bacterium | reverse complement strand
TTTTTTTGTAAATCTTTTTGTTATATCGAAAAGTATTAGTAACTTTGCACGATATTATAGAATTAAGAATTAACAATTAATAATTAATAATTTGGAGATTGATTTGGGTGAGAAAAGCCTAATTCTTAGCTCCTAACTCCACACTATTATGAAACTTCTTCAAGAAATCAAAGAACGCGCTCAACAAAATCCACAGCGCATTGTTTTGCCAGAAGGTACTGAACCTCGTACACTTGAGGCTGCAAACTCAGTATTGCGTGACAAAGTTGCTAAACTTATCCTTATCGGTAATCCTGCTGAAATCAATCGTATGGCAGAAGAGAAAGGATATACTTACATCAAAGAGGCCACAATTGTTGACCCAGAAAACAATCCTAACCTTGAAAAATATGCTACTTTGCTTGCAGAACTTCGCAAAAGCAAAGGTATGACTATTGAAGAGGCTACACGTTTGGCTAAAGATCCATTGTATCTTGCTTGTTTGATGATTAAGTCAGGTGATGCAGATGGAGAATTGGCAGGTGCTCAAAATACTACAGGTAATGTGCTTCGTCCTGCATTGCAAATTGTGAAAACTAAACCTGGTATGACTTGCGTATCTGGTGCAATGATGTTGTTCACAAAAACTCCTCAATATGGCGAAGATGGATTGTTGATGGTTGCAGACGTAGCAGTTATGCCTAACCCAACAGCTGAAGAGTTGGCACAAATTGCAGTTGCTACAGGCGAAACTATGCGTGCTATTGCTAACAAAGAACCACGTATTGCTATGCTCTCTTTCTCAACTAAAGGTAGTGCAAAACATGAAATGGTTGATAAAGTGGTTGCTGCTACAAAAATGGCACAAGAAAAAGCTCCAGATATGATGATTGAAGGCGAACTTCAAGCAGATGCAGCTTTGGTTGAATCAGTAGGTCAATTGAAAGCTCCAGGTAGCAAAGTGGCTGGTCACGCTAATACATTTGTGTTCCCATCTCTCGAAGTAGGTAATATCAGCTATAAAATGGTACAACGTCTTGGTGGTGCTGAAGCTATCGGTCCAGTGCTTCAAGGTATGGCTGCTCCTATCAACGACCTTAGCCGTGGTTGTTCAGTGACAGATATTGAACAAATGATTGCTATTACAGCAAATCAGGCTATCGCAGCGAAAAAGAATTAATAAAGTCAACAGACAATAGTCGACGGTCAATAGTTGACAGATGAAAGTTGATGATATCTTAATTAATAAGCAGAGCAAGTAAGTCAAGTTGCTCGCTACTAAAAATCTAAATAAAATGAAAGTTTTAGTTCTCAATTGTGGTAGTTCGTCTATCAAATATAAATTGTATGATATGACCACTAAAGAGGTGATGGCTCAAGGTGGTATTGAAAAACTTGGTTTGCCAGATTCATTCCTTAAGTTTACTTTGGCTGATGGATCTAAAAAAATTATTGAAAAAAATATGCCAGAGCATACAGTGGGTGTAGAGCTTATTCTTGAAGTGCTCACTAATGCAGAATATGGTTGTATTAAATCACTTGAAGAGATTGATGCAGTAGGTCATCGTCTTGTGCATGGTGGTGAAAAATTCAATACTTCAGTAGTAATTACTCCAGAGGTTATTAGTCAAATGGAGGCTTGTACTGAACTTGCGCCACTTCATAATCCTGCGAACCTCAAAGGTGTGGCTGCAATCACTAAGATTTTGCCTAACGTACCACAAGTTGGTGTATTTGACACTGCATTCCACCAAACTATGCCAGCTCACGCATATATGTATGCTCTTCCTTATGAGTATTACGAAAAATATGGCGTACGTCGTTATGGTTTCCACGGAACATCTCATCGCTATGTGTCACGTCGTGCATGTGAATTCCTTGGTTTAGACTACGAAAACACAAAAGTTATTACTGCTCACATTGGTGGTGGTGGCTCAATCACTGCAGTTAAAAATGGTAAATCAATCGACACTTCAATGGGTCTTACTCCAGTAGAAGGTTTGGTGATGGGTACTCGTTGTGGTGATGTTGACCTTGGTGCAATTACATTCTTGATGGAAAAAGAGGGTCTTGACGCTGCTGGTGTTAACGCTGTTATCAACAAAAAATCAGGTGTTATGGGCGTTTCAGGTGTATCAAGTGATATGCGTGATATTGAAGCTGCAATTGCTGCAGGTAACGAACGTGCTAAACTTGCTCTTGATATGTTTGAATATCGTTTGTTGAAATATATCGGTGCTTATACGGCTGCTTTGAATGGCGTTGATGTGTTGGTATTCACAGGAGGTATTGGCGAAAATCAAATGCAAACTCGCGATTTTATTTGTCGTGGTCTTGAGTATCTTGGTGTTAAATACAATGCAGAGTTGAATGCAAAATCTCGTGGTGAAGAGATTGAAATCTCTACTCCAGACTCAAAAGTTCGCGTAGTGGTTATTCCAACAGACGAAGAGCTTACTATCGCATCAGATACAGTAGCTTTAGTTAATGCATAATTCATAATTCGTAATTAACTATGCAGGTTAATTATAGATTGTGGTTTATGAATGAAAAAATCGATTAAAATAAATAAAATTATAACTAATAAAAATTCATAAAGTCTTATTCATGATTAAAAGGAGTAACAATAATTATGAATTGTGAATTATGAATTGTGAATTAAATGATTATGGCTTACAAAGTAATGACAGCCGAAGAAGCTGCCTCTTTTATCAATCACGGTGACATTATTGGTTTCAGCGGTTTTACACCAGCTGGTTGTCCAAAAGAAGTTCCTACAGCTATTGCTGCTCGTGCTGCTGCAGCTCATGCTGAAGGTAAAGAGTTTAAAATTGGTATGTATACAGGTGCATCTACTGGTGCTAGCCTTGATGGCGAATTGGCTA
>JAFYMM010000269.1 GCA_017550055.1 Paludibacteraceae bacterium | reverse complement strand
TACCAGCGTTCAAGAATGCCAACTCGCGCAAACGAGCTGCCAAAATATGATATTGATATACAGTTTCCGAGAAAATCTCAGGGTCTGGTTTGAACGTAACAGTCGTACCTGTAGTTGTTGACTCGCCAGCCTCTTTTACGCTATATTGTGGCACACCACGTTTATAATCTTGAACATACAATTTGCCACCACGGCGCACTTCAACGTGCAAGTCTGTCGACAATGCGTTCACACAACTCACACCCACACCGTGCAAACCGCCCGACACTTTATACGATCCCTTATCGAATTTACCACCAGCGTGCAACACAGTCAACACAACCTCAAGAGCCGAACGACCCTCTTTCTCGTGCATATCCACCGGAATACCACGACCATTATCTGCTACTGTTATCGAATTGTCAGGATTGATGCTTACTTGAATATCAGTACAATAACCAGCCAAAGCCTCGTCAATCGAGTTGTCAACTACCTCATAAACCAAGTGGTGCAACCCCTTTGAACTCGTATCGCCAATATACATCGACGGACGTTTACGTACGGCTTCAAGACCCTCTAACACTTGAATACTACTCGCGCCGTACTCTTTTGCGGCACTGTTTTTTGCTTCTTCTGTCATATAATCTATTGTAAATTAGTTTTTTAAACTGAAAAACACGAAATGTCTATTTTAACTTACAAATGTAGCAATTTTTTTTGAATTATGCAAGTATTTTTGCCTAAAAAAATCAAAAAATCCATTACCTAATTTCGGTTCTTCGTCAACTTAGAAGAAAGAGCAAAACAAAGTCCCGGAAGGACAATATAACACAGACAGAGTAAAGAAGTACTCTTGATAGTTCATTGAAATTTTACGAAGAAGTCCCGGAGGGACGAAATAACACAGGCAGGGGTGTAAACCCCTGTAAAACCACAAGTAAAAAAGCGCCGTAGGTGCGACAGAAATTATATTTGTTTTTAACGTCAGTTTAATATATAATATTCCCGACGAGAACATTACATATAAATTTTGTGTAATATTTTTCAACTAAACTGACGAAGAACCCTAACTCCTCCTTACCTACAACATAGGATAAATATACTATAAATATACAATAAATATAGGATAAATATACTATAAACATACTATAACCATATCTGCGCATTATCTACTCACTAACACAATTTATGCTCTATTCCAATCCTGACGCAGAAAATTATATTTCTATTCGACTAAAATAGCAAAAAATTGAAAAAAAATTAGTAACTTTGCAAAGTTATGCAAAATGAACTGAAAAAAGCCGTTGAAGTAATGCGCAAAGGTGGCGTAATACTTTATCCTACCGACACAGTGTGGGGTATAGGGTGTGATGCTACAAATGCCGATGCCATTGCTCGAATATATGAAATCAAACGCCGAGTAGAATCAAAATCAATGATTGTCCTCGTCGATAGTGAAGCAAAAGTCGAAGGTTACGTCCGCGATATTCCCGACGTAGCTTGGGATTTAATTGAAGTGGCTGATAAGCCTCTGACTATCATCTATGACAATGCTCGCAATCTCCCTGACAATCTTGTTGCCGAAGATGGCTCTATTGCAATCCGAATCACAAAAGAGCAATTTTCTCAACAACTATGTCGCATGATGCGTGTGCCGGTAGTTTCTACTTCAGCGAATGTAAGTGGCGAGCCAACTCCTCGCAATTTCTTCGAAATTTCCGATGAAATTCTCAATGCCGTAGATTTCATTGTCGATTATCGTCGCGAAGAAGAGGTACTCCCTCAACCATCAAGTATCATAAAATTAGGCTCTAAAGGGCAAGTCAAGGTTATACGATGAATCGTAAACGCGCAATATTCTATATTCTATTCGACGTAGTAGCTGCACTTTTAGTGTGGTTGCTATTTTATTTGTATCGCCGAATTACCAACGACATGGTCATATTAGGTGGCAATGTCGAATACTATTTTGTGCCTGACTATTCTCTATTGCCATCTATTATTTCATTTCCCGTAGTTGCGCTTTTTATTCATTATCTTACAGGTTTTTACAATACAAAAGTTCGATACTCTCGTCTTGTCGAGCTATTTTCCACTCTCGTAGGCTCATTCTTCATTTCCACAATTATCTATTTCGGAATGCTTGTCGATGACATTGTGGTGAGCTACACATTCTACTATCGCTCTTTTCTTATCCTGTGGGCAATGTTTTTTGCTGTAACCTATCTGTTCCGTGTAACGCAAACTCTTATCGTCTTGTCGCATCTACGTAAAGGTCTTATTCCCAACAACGTATTGATTGTTGGAACTGGCGACACAGCCCACAAAGTCACTGATATCATTAGCAACGACTCTTCTCGTACGGGTCAAAAAATTATAGGCTATATTGCTGTGCGCGACCGAGTTGTAATTGATGAAAATATGCTTCTGGGGCGATTGAACGATTTAGAGCAAGTCGTACAAAATCATATTGTCAACGAAGTCATAATTGCTGTCGATGATATGGATAATGATATGATTTTCAGTATAGCCAATCGTCTGATAGTTTGTGGTGTTGAAGTCAAATTTGCTCCTCGTCTATTCGAAGTCGTTACAGGACACGTATCATTTACTAATGTCACAGCCGAGCCTTTGGTCGATATCACCTCGTCTCGTATGCCTGCTTGGCAACAATCGGTGAAGCGTTTTTTCGACATTGCCTCAAGTGCCATTGCAATGATTATTCTATTGCCCGTATATCTTTATGTTGCTGTGCGTGTGAAATTAGGTAGCAAAGGTCCTATTTTCTACAAGCAAGAGCGTATTGGTTATGAAGGTCGTCCTTTTATGATTTATAAATTCCGCACTATGTACACCGATGCCGAGAGCAAAGGTCCTCAACTCAGTCAAGTAGGCGACCCTCGAATCACTCCATTTGGTCATGTAATGCGTAAATATCGACTTGACGAATTACCTCAATTTTGGAATATTATCAAAGGCGATATGTCAATCGTAGGTCCTCGCCCTGAGCGTCGCTACTATATTGAGCAAATAGAACGCATCGCCCCTTACTATTGTCTTGTCTATAAGGTCCGACCAGGGCTTCTTTCTTGGGGACCAATCAAAATAGGCTATAGTGATACGGTCGAAAAAATGGTAGAACGTCTTCGTTACGACATTATTTATATGGATAATATGACTATCCAAACCGATATAAAAATCCTATATTATAGTATTGGTGTAATTCTCCACGGTAAAGGACAATAAATTTTTAATCTGTATATTTTTAAATTTAATAGATATGTTAAAAAAATTATTTGGTTTTGATCCTGCAAAAACCACTATTCGTACTGAAATTTTGGCAGGTATTACTATTTTCCTTACGATGTCCTACATCTTGGCAGTCAATCCTGCTATGTTCAAATTGTTAGATGGAATGCCTGAAGGCTCTGTGTTCACATCTACTGCTTTAGCTGCAATCGTCGGCTGTTTGGCTATGGCGTTTTGGGGTAAACTACCTTTTGGTCTTGCTCCTGGTATGGGCTTGAATGCTTTCTTTGTCTATACTGTTTGTATTGGTATGGGCTATGCTTGGCAGTTTGCTCTTACTGCAGTATTCATTGAGGGTGTGATTTTTATTTTGCTTACTGTTACTAATGTGCGTGAGGCTATAGTGAAAGCTATTCCTGTCAATTTGCGCTATGCCGTAGGTGCTGGTATCGGCCTTTTTATTGCTTTCATTGGTTTGCAAAATGCTGGAGTAATTGTTAATAGCGATGCTACTCTTGTTGTCCTTGGCGATATCACATCTGGCTCTGCTCTTTTGGCTATGATAGGTTTGATAATTACAGGTGTTCTCTATGTGAAAAATGTGAGAGGTGCTTTGTTATTAGGTATTCTTATCACTACTTTGATTGGTATCCCAATGGGAATCACTGATTTCAAAGGTGTTTTATCTCAACCTCATTCTATAGCTCCTATTTTCTGTCAATTTGATTGGAAAAATATCTTTACACTTGATATGCTTGTTGTTGTGTTTACTTTCTTATTCATTGATATGTTCGACACTGTAGGAACTCTTATTGGTGTTTGTACAAAAGCTAAATTAGTGGATGAAAAAGGTAACATCGACCGTTTGAATCAAGCATTTATGGCTGATGCTATTGCTACTACAGTTGGTGCTTGTTTAGGTACTTCTACTACAACTACATACGTTGAAAGTGCATCGGGTGTTGCTCAAGGTGGTCGTTCTGGTCTTACTGCATTTGTAATTGCTTGCTGTTTTGCCGTAGCTTTGTTCTTCTCACCATTATTCCTTTCTATTCCTGCTGCTGCTATAGCTCCAGTGCTTATCATTGTTGGTTTGATGATGCTTGAGCCTGTGAAAAATATTGATTTCAACGATTTTTCAGAAGCAATTCCTGCTTTTGTGTGTATAATAGTAATGCCATTGGCTTATTCTATTTCTGATGGTATTTTGATTGGTATGATTTGTTATGTTGTATTTAATTTGCTTTGTGGTAATTTCAAAAAACTTACACCTACAATGATTATTCTTTCAATCTTGTTTATTCTTAAATATATGTTTATATAAGAATTTGTACTCTGATATAAAAACAACAACCGAGTTAGCTAATTTTGCTGACTCGGTTGTTGTTTTTATATCGGTAGGTGATATTTTGTTCCGTAGTAGTATTATTTTGCAGGTTGGCTATTGCCCATTTCGCAAGAACCTGTGAATTGAGCTTCTGGTTCGATACTGAGGATTTTTGTTTTGATTTGTCCCCATATTTTTGATGTAGCTTTGAGTGAAAGTGTACCATTGACTATTATTTTGCCATTGATATTGCCCATCACTTCGGCATTTGTACAATCTACGTTGCCTTTGATGTTGCCTTGTTGGCCAACTACTATTTTGCCTTTGCAAATCAAATCACCTTCCAATTCGCCATCAATGCGAATATCGCTATTTGTGGTGATTGAGCCTACAATCTTTGTTCCTTGTGCTATGATATTGTGACCAATACCAGTGCTAACTTCTTTTGCCATAGTTTTATGCTATTTTGATTGTTATTTTTTCGAATGTGTTTACTTTTGTTTTGTCATATTTGCACTCTACTTTTACGTAGTTTTCTGTGAAGCCGTGCATATTCTCGCCTTTTTTTGAGTCTTCCCAAAGCACTGTGGCTTCTTTGTGTTGTTGGCTGTTGTAGAATGCTTTAAGTTTTGCATCAGACACTTGTTGCAATATTTCATTGCGACGACGGCGTTCGTTAACAGGCACTATTGGTTCTATATTTAGGGCTTTTGTGCCTGCTCGCTCTGAGTATGTAAATACGTGCAATTGACTGATGTCTAAACTTTCGATAAATGCTTTGCACTCTTCAAATAATTCAAGAGTTTCGCCTCGCACACCAACCATTACGTCAACGCCGATGAATGCATTTGGCATTACTTGTTTTATTTTGTTGATTTTATATGCAAAAAGTGCAGTGTCGTATCTACGATGCATTAGTTTTAATAATT
>JAFYMM010000268.1 GCA_017550055.1 Paludibacteraceae bacterium | reverse complement strand
TAAAAAATAAGGATTAATTCGAATTACTCCTTATTTTTTTTTATCTTTTCATAAAAAAGAAAATCCGTGTTTTTGTGATAAATAAAACTTCTAAAACAAAGAAAAATTCCCCATTTTTCAGAAAAATCCTCCAAAAAACGCCCAAAAGTCTCCTTCTTTTTCACAAAAAAATAAATTTATACAATAAAAAATATCATCTTTACCCCAAAAAACTCAACTGAATTGTATATTTTAAGCACCGAACTGCGCCAATAAATACACGAACAGTAAACAAATTTAATTTTCCAACATAAAAAAATCAATAAATTTGTTCGATATCTCATTAAAATTTACTAACTTTGCCATTGCTAATAATAAAAAAATAAAAGTCAATGAATAAGAGTGCAATATATTTCTGCGAATACCCATTGCCAGTAAATTTTGGTATAGGGGGGGGGTAATTGCGTCTTATTATTTAGCAATTAATCATATAATACAAGGGATAGCTATCTAAAAATAGATAGCTATCCCTTTTTTCAAATAAAATTTATTACCTAACACCTAAATTACCTATCTCAGGTCAGTTGGATTCACCAAAATCCAAACACACCTATGAGAAGATTTTGTGTCATATCTATGCTTTTCTTGATTGGCATCCTATATGCCCAATCACAGACCGAACACGTAGAAATCAAAGTTGGTTTCCGCGTCAATCGCATATATATTGACCCAAACTTCAAAGACAACGCCGAGCAAACCCAAAAACTCGACTCCGTGCTCAACCAAATCGCACAAGACAGCACAATCGAAGTGTTAGGCATTTCTTTCCGAGGCGCAGCATCCCCCGAAGGCAACGACAAATGGAATCGGTATCTTGCCAAAAACCGCCGACTAACCCTCGAAACCATCATCCGCAATCGAATCAATCCCGCCGATAGCATCATCTCCTACAACGACAGCTACATCCCTTGGGACGACTATCGCCATCAAATTCAACAATCCAATCTCCCTTACAAAGACACCGTCTTATCCATAATCGACGAAGAGCCTCGCATCGTTGATTACTATCCACACAAAGGCAAACTCATCGACCATCGTATCCTCAAACTCCAAAAACTATACAACGGAACTGCTTGGCGCGAAATGTTCGACCTCTATTTCGCCGACCTTCGTTATTCTTATATAACCATCTCTTATCGCCCAAAAAGTCCCGCTCTATTCCCTCTCCCTCTGTCATTTAGCGGAGTTTCTGTGCCCGAGCCTGTCACACCTTTCCCTAAAAAGAAAGAAATCAAAAAAGACTCTACCGAATGGATTCCTCAACTGCACCTCAAAACCAACGCAGTCGGAGTATCTCTCCTAATGGCTAATGCCGCCATCGAAGCCGACGTCGCAAAACACTGGTCGGTCAACCTCCCTGTCTACTACTCAGCTTGGAACTACATAAAACCAACTATCAAATTCCGCACATTCTCCATATATCCCGAAGTAAGATACTGGTTCTCACCCAACAACGACGGACTATTCCTCGATGCCCATCTCGGATTAGCATACTACAACTACGCCTTCGACGGCCCTATACGCTATCAAGACTATCGGATGAAAACCCCTGCAATAGGTGGTGGCGTCGGCGTCGGATACCGTCTCCCTCTAAGCAAAAACAAACGATGGAAACTAGAGTTTGCCATCGGCGCAGGCGTATACCCTCTATACTACGATCTATTCCACAACACCCCTAACGTAAAAGAAGGCCTACTCATCGAGAGCCAAAAGAAAATATACTTCGGCATCGACCAAGCCGAAATCACATTCTCATACGCATTCGACATTGACAGCAAAAAAGGAGGTGCTAAATGAGAATAAACATTCGTTATATTATGTATAATGTATTGATATTAACAGTAATATCAATCTTAACTTCATGTAGCTATGTCCACGAATGGCCTGATACGCCTTCAAAAGTACCTTTTCATTTATATCTAACATATGACACCGACATGACTTTGTGGGAAC
>JAFYMM010000267.1 GCA_017550055.1 Paludibacteraceae bacterium | reverse complement strand
AGTAAAGAAACAAGATGTTACATTTCTAGAACCCGGATATGTATTAGCCGACGGATTTGAGGTTGTACCTGAGGCGCAATAAATTTGAACACCTTGCTTGTCTGGGTCATTATTTGGTCTATTTGCATTCCAAGCACCCTCATTGTAATAAACATGAGTTACAAGCATACCTGCAGCTGGAACACCCAATTCATCAATACCCACTTTTTGACGATTCTCAATCATAAAGAACTCAGCTGGGTTAGGATTTTTACCAAGAAGGTTATGATCTGTTGCTGCAAACAAATAAGCTTCATTTGACTCTACCAAAGGATTCAAAGTATAACTACCTCCTGTTATTTGTATTGGTTCTAACCAACCTAAAAAGAAACGTTCGTATGATGAATATGTAGGAGGGGTACGCCCTTTATTGTTATATGAACCATTATCCATAATATCCCAAGATTTAGGAGTAGCATGACTTGATCCATAATCTGTTACATACAAGTCAGGCAAACCGAGCACGTGACCAAACTCATGGCAGAAAGTACCAATACCACACATACTTGTACCACTTGAACCTCTAAATTCAGAAGTACAAGCATAGTCATACAATTTCACACCATCACATGAAATAGAAGACATTATGGCAGAACGATGAGGCCAAATAGTATTTGCACCACCACCCTCAGCTTGGTTATGACCTGCATAATAAACAAAGACATTATCGAGGATACCATCTTTATCTGTATCAAACTCAGTAAAATCAATATCAACATCAGCAGCATTACAAGCATCAATAATCATTTGACCTGGAGCATAGTCATGATTTCCATCTTTTTCCTCTCCATAAAACTTACTATCACGAGGCAAATTATACGGACCTACAACAACAAAGTTAGGTTCAAAAACACCATTTGAAGACGCTCTAAAATAGTCGCGAGCCGAACCCGTAGCTCCATTTTCAGAATAACCAGTCTCATTCAACAAACGAGAATAATCCTCTTTTGCTGTAGAAGAGGTAAATTTAAGGTCAGCAAAATTGACAAGGATAACCAAACTTTTAGGATCACCTTTCAAAGGAAAACTTGCTCCTAAACGTTTTTGAGGTGCAGCTCTTTTTATTTTTTCTGCATTATACTCCTTAACCTTTAAGTCTTCCATTAAATCTGAAGCCTTAAACTGAGTATGCAAAAAAGCATTTTCAGAAGCAGTACGCTCCATTACATTATTAGCTTTAACACCAAGAGATTTAATAGACGCTGAAACATCAAACGTCGCATATTCAAATATACCATCTACTTCCAACAACAAATAACCATCCTCAGATGTAGCATAATTAAAATTCTCATCTCCATGAACATAGAAACTAATAGTTGACCCATCGGCCTGAACTTTAGTAATTAATCCTGGATATGCCTTCACTGCATAAAGAGAAAGCAAAGAAAAAACGGAATAAAATAAAACAAAAAAGATACGTTTCATAGATATTAAATTAGATTTGTTACAAAGCACAAAGTTACATATTTTTTTTCATACCAACAAAAAAAGAGGATACATTTTTGTATCCTCTTTTAAAATTTTATGAATATAAATATTATTTAACACGAATATTCATAAGCATAGATGTATGCAATGCTCTGTTAATTGCAACTTGTTTCATACCTGCTTTTTCAGGAATTGCTCTTGCATTTTTGAAATTATCAACAGCTGGAGCTTCAGCAAGTGAACCATTGCTAAAGTTATGGTCAAGAATTTCCGCCATATCGAAAATATTATCACCATCTTTATCAACAAATGCATAAACAGTTTCGCCATCTTCATTTACTTGTTCTTCAATAGCAAGACCTAAGTTGTTTGCATTGCTGAAAATTTTAGCATCAAAACTATAAGCTTCAGGAGCCATGCAACGATCATCAGAAGCATGCAAGTTAGTAGAAATAAATCCTTCTGAACCTTCGTTCAATACGAGGTAACCACCATCGAGGAGGCTAATACCTTCTTCGTCAGCCCATGCTCTGTAGAAGAATGCATCATTTTCTCTATAATATGGGAATTCAGCTGAGTTTGGTTGATCTGCTCTATCATTCACATAAAGAATGTATTGAGTCCAATATGCAGCATAGTTTTCAGCGTTAAATTCAGCAGCTTGGAATCTCCAAGGTCTAAATTTGCCTTCTGCATTCATTACATCATCTACAAGTGTATAGTCTGACAAGCAATACCAAGCTTTAGTAGCTTCATCAATTGTAAATGCTGTTTGGAAGAAGAGAACATAACCACCGTCACCAGCCATAGCACCTTCACCGTCTACATACATAGTAGAAGGGAACATAGCGAACAATGCTGTGATAGCTCTACAAACTGTATCTCTACCATCAGAGAATTTCAATGTTACATCGTATGGAGCATCGTTATTGACTTTCCACATAAACACTTGGTCAAAAACAGTAGCATCCAAAATTGATTTTACAGTAACTTGACAAGTTGCAACAATGTCAGTACCTTCGATAGCAGCAGAAATAGTAGCTGTACCAATAGAGTTAGCAGAAACTGTACCATTGCTAGAAACAGAAGCTACCATTTCGTCAGAAGATGACCAAGTAGCAGTAAAGTCAGCATCATCTGGAGTTGGTTTAACTACCAAACGGAAAGTAGCACCTTCAACCAAATCGAGAGTTGTTCTTGACAAAGTAGCACTAGTAATTTCTCCTTCTGGTTTTGGGTTACAAGCTACCATAACTAAGGCAGCAAGGACAAATAATAATACTTTTTTCATAGTTTTAAAATTTAATATTTAACAATTAATTATTTTTTCAATTCGTTATTTGCTAAGTTGTTTGTATATTCACCGTAAGGGATGATGAACAACAAAACAGGGTTTGAAGGGTCAACCGCATTCATTTGCTCACCTGCTTTATAGTAGTGGTTATTACCACGCAATTTATTACCACCGAAACGTTTGAATGTCATCAAAGCACGACCTTCACCGTACATTTCAACACGCCAGTTGTAATAAATATTTGTAAGCAATTCGTCGTTTGACATACCATCAACTGTAGCCATAACAGTTTCGTCACGTTCAGCCAAGAAAGTTTTCAAAACTTCTTTTGCTTCAGCCGATTTACCTGCACGAACAGCTGCTTCAGCAGCAACGAGATACATCTCTTCGATACGCATAAACACGAGGTCATTCAACCAACGACGGTCAATTTCGTCAGATTTCACACCACGAGCTTTATCGTAGAATTTGTAATCAGCAAGACATTTTTGATTAGGGTCAAACCAATTGAAACGACCATCAGTTTCAGGAATAGAAGCAAACAACACATCATCCATAGCTTTAGTAGCACCAGCAAAAGCATAAGAATAAGTATGAATATCCATGTGTCCCCAGAAAGAAGCAAGAGCTGTAGTATTTTCGATAGTTACATCAAGAGCCCACATCCAAGAAGGGTCGTTTTGATCAGAGAAACCTGTAGTTGTCAATTTTTCGAAAGGAATCATTTCATAATTACCAGAATCGATAACGCGTTGAGCAACAACATAAGCAGAGTCATAATTTTGACTTTGAAGATAAGTATAAGCCAAATATGCGTTAGCGATATCTTTGTCAACATACAATTTTGAAGAACGTGCAAAACCAGTTTCGTCGAACAAAGCAACAGCCCAGTTAAGGTCAGAAATTACTTGCTCATAAACAGTGCTTGTAGAAACCACTTGTTGTTCTACAACCAAACCTGTTTTTTCGTTAGTTGCTGAGTTTTCGTTGTAAACAGGAACGCAAAGATAATCCAAACCTGTATTACCCAAGAAATAGTCTTTAGATTCAGTATCTGTAAGACCTGGGCTATACAAATGAGCCAAGTTGAAATAGCAATAAGCACGCATAGTCAAACATTGAGCCAAAGCAGCTTTTTGGTTATCATTTGGATTTTCCAATGCAACGAAACTACGAATAGCAGCATTAGCATTCAAAATAATAGTATAATAATAGCTCCAAATATAGCTATTACGACCAGCAGTCATAGATGCACATTGTTGTTGTTCACAATCAGTAAACCAACCATAAGCATTAGCAGTCATAGCCATATCACCCGACAAGATGTCTGTAGCAATATCGATTGATTTTTGTCCAAAATAACCGTGATTAGATGAGCTTCTGTAAAGCATAGAATAGAGCCCTAAGACAGAACCATCAGCAGTACCAGGAAGCTTATCATATTGGTCTTGTGTCAAAGCCGCGCCTGTCATTTCAGTGTCCAAAGAACAACCTGAAAGACCGACAACAAGAGCCAAAACTAAAGATAAAATTTTTATTGATTTCATAATTTTCTATTTAAGCAAATTGATTAGAACGAAATTTTAATACCACCCAAGATAGTTGAAAGTGGAGTATATTGATAAGTGCTTGAAGAACCTGTCATAGAAGCGATAGGAATATAACCTTTACGAGCAGAGAGACAGAACAAGTTATCAGCAGAAACCCAAAGGTTCAAGTTATTAAGTTTGATTTTCTCTACCATTTTTTTAGGGAAAGAATAACCTACGCGAACGTTAGAGAGAGACAAATAGCTTGAAGAAACGATGAAACGAGTAGAAGAAGAGTTTGCATACAAGTCAGCTTTGTTTGACAAACGAGGAACGTCTGTTACTTGACCTGGTTCTTGCCAACGGTCTAAGATATCAACGTGCCAGTTAGTAGAACCACCACGGTCGCTATGCATCAACAATTGGTATGCACCATCATAACCCCAACCACCGAAGCTATATTGGAATGCTGCAGAGAAATCAACACCATAGAATGACAAGTCGAAGCCAACACCACCTTGGAGATAAGGAAGAGCAGATTTACCTACATAGTAAGAAGATGCATAGTTGTAGTTTTCTGTTCTTTCTTTTGTAAGAATCAACTCAGGGTTTTTGAGATATTTATTCAAATTAGGGTCATCGCCATAGTTATCCAAAATATATTGGTGAACAGAAGGGATTGCATCTTGAGCAAGGTTGAATGTTTCACCTTTCAAGTTGTTAGGGTCATAGAAATAGTAATATTCAGCTTTACCAGTTTCAGGGTTTACACCAGCCCACTCAATTGTATAATATTCATAGATAGAGTGACCTAAAGACATAGCACCATCCATTTGTTTTGGCTCACCTGTAACGTCTGTAGGCATTTTAGTGATAGTATTTTTATACCAAGCGCCATTGAAACGAACATCGAATTTAACAGCGTTAGTGTTAACAGCATGAACATTGAATTGGAATTCAAGACCTTGGTTAACCATTT
>JAFYMM010000266.1 GCA_017550055.1 Paludibacteraceae bacterium | reverse complement strand
GTTTATGCGAGTTTCGTAATGAGGAAATACGAAATATTCGTTTTGTTTCATTGTAAACAAGAATTGCCATCCTTCATCTGCTTTGTATTGTTTATCGACAATAGGCAAACCTTGCATAACGCGTTGAGTAGCTTCGTACATGCTAACCACTTGCTCTTGAAGATTGCCATCAGCATCGCGATAGATAGCCACATGGTGATTGCTACCTGTAGACACAAAATCGGCACTCTGTTTTTTGCCTTCGGCATCAAGTAGTAATTGACCATCTTTATCGCGTTTGTCATGCAAAGCAACAGCATTGCTAACGCCCGAAATAGTTACTCGTTTAATCTTAATACCCTTCTCTTTGTTCAAATAAATTGGATTTTCATCGAGATTAGCAAAAGCTTTTTTAGCATCGCCATTATACTCATCCAAACGACTTTGTAATATAGCACGCACACCAGCATCGACCACTTTATCAAGTTTAAGGTCTGGTGAAATCTCTTTGCGAATAGTGTGTCTTTCGACAAGTTCTACACACTTCACTTTATCAGCAAGTTTTTCGGTTTGATGAGCATTGAGATAGATAGGATTTTTCTCGAGCGAATTTTTGCCTGTAAATGCCTTTTTGGCATCACCACCAAACTCACAAAGTCGAGCCAATAGAGCCTCACGCTCGCGAGCATTTGCCACTTTGCGTATCTGCTCTAAAGTCATCGAAGCTCCAACTTTTACGAAAGTTGTTACATACTCTTGCGAGCGACCATAAACGGTCTCATTGTGCAACATGCCACGAGGCGTAAGTTCCACTTTTTTGTTCACTCCACCTTTGGTTTTTGTTGTGTTCACATTGCGAGTAACCACTTTGTTTTTGGCTTTGATAGAGACCAAAATTTCACCAAGATGACGACGAGCCTCAGCACGCAATTCGCCTAATGGCATTGGTGGATTGAATACTAAATGACCATCAGATGTACGATGAAGCTCTTTCTGTTCGATACCATAGATAGAGCCAGACTTGTCGCTACGAGCATTGAGATTGTTGAGATATTGAATGAAACTTGGTTTTGTGAACGCAATAGTAAGTGCATCCATAGCATGATGGCGGTGGTCGTTGCGTTTAGTCCAATCTTTAATACGAGGCAAACTATGACCATCGCGATTTTCATCAAAATAGGTAAGTCCCTGACGGTCGTATTTATTCCAATTAAGTTCTTGAAGCACATTGATTAGTTGCCAATCCTCACGAAGTCGGTCGGTGATAGAGCCTGTAGTAGAAACAACAAATGGCACTAATTCGAGCAACAATTCGCGCGATTTTTTGGCAATATATTGAGTGTCGCGAAGGTCGCGCTCGATAAAATCTTTTGGAATATCGACTTCGGATGTCAAAAGATTACGTTTTTTCGATTTAGAGATATTCAAATCATCAATTGCACGCAAGTAGCGTTCAATACCCTCCTCGCCATATTTTTCGCGCACATAGTCGTAGGCAGTTTTATTGCCTTTTTCGATATTGATGTCGCGAGCCTCAAGAGTTTTGTTGGCAAACGAATCGTTGAATAATTTAGATTGAGGAATAATATGCTCTATATCAAATTCTTTAGAGAATAGTTTTTCTTGAGAGATATATGTATTTGAAT
>JAFYMM010000265.1 GCA_017550055.1 Paludibacteraceae bacterium | reverse complement strand
GCTACGCTCGGCAATTTAAGTAAACTAAATTGCCCTCGCTTATCGCAAGATTTTTCAGATTTTTTACCATTTTTTCACCTTCGGTTCAAAGACCGTTGGTTCGGATTTAATAATTCGCTCTTTGACTACGTCAAATTACTCCCTTCGGTCGTGATTATTGCTTCGTTCGGCATAGTTCAAGCAGGCTTGACTCTGCTCTCACTTATCGCAATAAATCGCTCTACGGATGACACAGATGCCATGCGGCGTTTTATATCGAACTGACGTTAAATTATTTTACTACTTCGCTGTTGGTAGGTTCTGTTTCGTAGGCGCGGTCGGCTTCGCCACGTTTTGCATATACTGCGAGACGACGACGGATGTCTTTAATCTCTTCGAGCATTGCATTTGGTTCAGCATCCATACCCATTTCGATTGACTGACGAGCCAATTGCTCGGCTTTGTCGTAATCGCGATTGAGGAATGCGTAAGCTGCGCGTGAATAGACTGCCTCTTTAGTTTCGCCTGCTTTGGCTAGATAGCGTTCAGCTGCTTTAAGGTCGCCTTTGGTCATTGCAATGTTAGCAGCATTGAGGTTGGCTGTTTCGTCCTCTGGGTACATACGCACTGCGATTTCGAAAGCTTCGTTGAATTCGTCGCTACCCGGCTCCATCGATTGTGCTGCGAAGAAGAACTCTTGCAATGAGAGGTTTTGTGGACGCTCGAACATCACGCGCTTAATCTCTTCTACGTCGGAATAACTACGAATGGTGTATTCGATGCGATAGTCAGAGTGACGAAGCGATGGGTAACATTCGTTGTACAAGATTTTGTAATCTTCTTTATATTTAGACTTGATTGTCCACTCTTTGTTATCTGGTTTGCGGTTGCCATCGATGAGTTTTAAGATAGCATCGCGATTTTTGAGATTAGATTTTTCGACAAATGCACGCAATCCTGCCCAGTCTTCAGCTTCGTAGTCGGTAGTAATCACATTGCCAAAGTTGTAAAGATTGTTTACATAGTTGCGCAACGACTCGGTACGACCTTTTGCCAATTGTGTGTTGCGAGAGTAAGATGCTTCAGGAGAAGCGAAACCTTTGATAAACACCTCTTTGACGGTGATGTCTTTGTCAGTTGCAAGAGGGTCGATTGTTGCTAAGATTTTACCAAGTTCGGCTTGGTTGTTGCGATAATAAGGGTCAATTTCGGTGCGATTAACCACGAAGTCGATGAATGCTTGACCGCTAATGGCACGTGATTTAACTTTTTCAGCCTCTGGTCGCAAATAAACTGGCACTGGATAGTATGGTTTGATTTGATCGACATAGTCGTAGAGAGAATCGGTTTGTTCGTCGAGCACTTTTTTGCAACAGCCACACTCTTTATTGCCCAATTCGAGACGCGCGCCGTCCATCCATGGTTCGTAAGGGATTACGACTTCGTATTTCAAACTGTCGGGTCTGTCTTTTTTGCGGTAGCCCATCTCGTCAGCACCAGTCAAAAAGGTCAACTCGTTGTTTTTGCTATAGCGTTTTTGTTGCAAATAGCGAGTGCGACCATAGATGCCAATAGATTTCAAGACGATTGTATCAGAATCGCTAACAAGGCGTGGAGTGTAGAGCATTGCACGATTGCTACGCACTTTGACATCTTCGAAATCCATGAAAAGCTTGATACTCATATAGTCGGCGTTGCGTTGCATCTTAAGGCTATCGATTTTAGCTCGGATAACACCCTCTTTGTTTTTCTTTGCTTCGACATGTTGCGATGCTCCACAAAAAGCAACTAATGCTAATATTATAATAATGTATCTTTTCATTGTTCTATGTTTTTTCGGTGATTATGAAATTCGTTTTGCTATATGTAATGTATTAGAATACGTAAACAAGGTTGAGAGCCGCTTTGGTTGGTCCTACATAGTGGTGACGTTGGTCCTCCTCTATTTTTCTGCCACAACCAACACACTCATACACGTCGTACCATATATAAGAGTAGCCTATACCGATTTCAGCCTCGAAGTTCCAGTGAGGACTGAGAAGCCATGAGTAGCCATAAGCGATACCACCACCCAAGAAGTAGCCTTGAAGACGCTCGTAGGCTAAACGAGAAAGGTCGCTACCCAAGAATTTGAAACCTTCGAAATCGTTTTGCATCTTCCAGTTGAAAGCTCCACCCTGAGCATGAAAAGCAATGAAGTGACCATTCAACGACTCGCAAAACCAATAGCGAGCCTCTGGTTGAATCATGGCATGTTTCCATTTTTTCATAGTCTCTTCTGATGTGCCAAATGTCCATGGATTGTAGTTACCTGAGATGTCGAGAGTCCAACGTGGAGCCAAACGAAATTCAGCACCTAAGTTCAACGTTGCTGTCAAGTCGTACAAGACATTTGTTTTAACAGAGAAATATTGCGCCTTAGCTACAAAAGAAGCAGCAATACAAACCAACAATATCACACAAATTCTTTTCATATCTTTATTTATTCTATTTTTTTTGAAAACTATACGCATTTTTTTAATTATACACATTTTTATACACGCTTTTTATTATACACGCTTTTTATACACGAAAAAAAATGCGCTTTGTGCAAAATTTTCATTCTACACAAGGCGCACTACCAATAGACGAGACGCAATTATCCCACACAGTAATAGATACAATACGTCCATCTTTTTTTAGTAAATCAAGATAAATCTAACGTGATTTTATAAAGTCAGAAATAACAACTTTATAAAACACTTTTAACAAGTTTTAGTCAATTTAGGTAATAGGTAGGTACGTCCCTGGGTCATAGAATGAACTCTTGGACTCTGCAAAGTTACAAAATAAATTGAATATAGCAATAATTTTAAGCATATTTTTTTACTTTTTTTCAAAAAAATTATGGGGGGGGGTAAATTGTTATATATCAATTAGTTACAGAATTACAATTTATAAGTGATTTTTATTTTTAACACTTTTTGAGTATTTAATATGATATTTATATCCACAAAATAGTTATAATTTTCAAAAAAAAGCTATTTTTTAAAATAAAAAAAAGAAAAATATCGTGATTTTTTCACAAATTTCAGTTTTTTCTTACTCAACTGTCGATAATGAACACTCAATGGTTGATAGTCGGCAATCAATGGTTATACTTTTAGCTTTCATGGAAGGTAGGAAACTCACGGAATTTTGCCTTCGGCATTTTTTCGCCCACAGATTACACAGATTTAAAAGATTTTAATTTTTCTTTTATTCGATTCGCTATTTGACTGCGTCAAATGCACTCGACAGATTGACACAGATTTTTGCCTAACGGCATTTATATCTCACTAATATTTTTTCTCCCCACGGATGATTTATTTCTCACGGATGGGCTTGTCTCTCACGGATGATGTTGTTTCTCACGGAACGCACGGAGTTCACGGATTTTTTATCGCTGCGCGATGTTTTTTTTCGCCCACAAATTTTACTAATTGTCACAAATTATAATTTTTTCTCCCACAGATTACACAGATTTAAAGATTTTTTTCTTTTTTGATTCGCTTGTTTAGGCTTTGCCTAAAACGTCGCTCTATGGATTTACACAGATTTTTGCCTAGCGGCATTTATATCTCACTAATATTTTTTCGCCCCACGGATGATTTATTTCTCACGGATGGGCTTGTCTCTCACGGAATGCACGGAATTCACGGATTTTTTATCGCTGCGCGATGTTTCTCTCCCATAAATTTTACTAATTGTCACAAATTATAATTTTTTCTCCCACAGATTACACAGATTGAAAAGATTTTTTTCTTTTTTGATTCGCTTGTTTTAGGCGTCGCCTAAAACATAGCTCTATGGATTTACACAGATTTTTGCCTTTGGCTTTTTTTCGCCCACAAATTGCACAAATTTTACAAATATTTTAATATTATTTTTTGTGATTATTTGTGGGATTTGTGGGCAAAATTATAATTTATTTCCCACGATTATTTTTTTATCTCCCACAGATTACACGGATTTAAAAGATTTTAATTTTTCTTTTATTCGATTCGCTTGTTTTAGGCGATGCCTAAAACATAGCTCTAAAGATTTACACAGATTTTTGCCTTTGGCTTTTTTCGCCCACAAATTGCACAAATTTTACAAATATTTTTTGTGATGATTGGTGATTTTTGTGGGATTTGTGGGCAAAAAAAAGAAATCAATAAAAAGAAAAAAATAATCTGAGGAATCTGTGTTATCTGTGG
>JAFYMM010000264.1 GCA_017550055.1 Paludibacteraceae bacterium | reverse complement strand
GGCGTATGCTAAAAAAAGAATTAATTATTTTGTCTTTTTGTCATTCTGTCTAAAAAATCATTTTATGGATTTAAAAGAAATACAAACTGTTAAACAACGTTTTGGCATTATTGGTTTATCGCCAGCATTGAATCGTGCGATTGATACAGCCGTACAAGTAGCTAATACTGACTTATCGGTATTGATACAAGGCGAAAGTGGTGTTGGTAAAGAAAACTTTCCACAAATAATACATCAATATAGCGCACGCAAACACAATAAATACATTGCTGTCAACTGTGGCGCAATACCAGAAGGTACAATTGACTCTGAGCTATTTGGTCACGAAAAAGGGGCTTTTACCTCTGCTACATCCGACCGCAAAGGCTACTTTGAAGAGGCTAATGGTGGCACCATATTTCTCGATGAGGTAGGCGAATTGCCTCTATCAACACAAGTAAGGCTATTACGCGTGTTGGAAGCGGGCGAATTTATGCGCGTAGGCTCTTCAAAAGTACAAAAAACCGACGTGCGCGTGGTGGCTGCTACCAACGTAAATATGCTACAAGCCATTGCCGATGGTCGTTTCCGCGAGGACCTCTACTACCGTCTCAATGCTGTGCCTATCCATATTCCACCATTGCGCGAACGTAAGGAGGATATTCCTCTATTGTTTCGTCGCTTTGCTGCCGACTTTGCCGACAAATACCAAATGCCTGCTATAAAACTCACTCCTGAAGCAGAAAATTCGCTTATAAACTATAATTGGCGTGGCAATATTCGTCAACTCAAAAATGTAACAGAACAAATTTCGGTTATCGAACAAGACCGCGAAATCTCTAATGCTAC
Organism: Paludibacteraceae bacterium; assembly: GCA_017550055.1. Classification (GTDB taxonomy): domain Bacteria; phylum Bacteroidota; class Bacteroidia; order Bacteroidales; family Paludibacteraceae; genus Aphodosoma. Next base: position 3,383 of record JAFYMM010000264.1, on the reverse strand, counting down.
CCTCCTAAACTACCTACCTCAACAATACGAAAACCACCTGCCTACTATCTTCGGTCACGTACAAATGCACGAAGAAAAGTCTTTTGCCACCGAACGCGAAATTCTCTATCAGGTGCTATTTGACATGAAAAAAGATATGGCTGAAATGAAAAAAGTCATAGCTGAACTCATGTCTAATCGCCACGCAGACACTAAAACTCAACCTATCCATACCGAACCGACAATATATACAACTCCTATACACAAAACTCCAGAGGAATTTAACATTGTACACGCTCCTACACATCAACCTCGTTTTGTCGATGCCAACACCGCTGTCGAAGACACAGAAGAATACGTAGAAGAATCCCTCTCTCTAACCGATGCCGAACGAGATATGATTATTCGAGCTCTGGAAAAATACAATGGCAATCGTCGCCGTGCTGCCGAAGAACTCAACATCTCACAACGCACTCTCTATCGTCGCATCAAAGAATACGGACTCGAATAATAAAAAAAGACAGAATGACAGTAAAACACGATTGAAAGAAGCAATCATGTACTCATGTCTTCATGTCTTAAAAAAACAAAAAACAATGAAAAGACTCATAACTCTTGCAATATTGACAATCATACTTGCTGCCTCATGTACGATTTCATATAAATTCAATGGTGCAAGTATCGATTATTCGAAAATTAAAAGCATCACTATTGCCGAATTTCCAAATAATGCGGCATTAGTATATCCTCCTCTAACTACAAAATTCAACGATGAGCTGAATAATATTTACGCGTCTCAAACTCGCTTAAATATTGTCAGTGCAGGTGGCGACCTTGATATTTCTGGCGCAATCACAGGCTACACACTCGTACCTCTCTCTGTAGGTGCCAATGCCTTGGCTGCCGAAAACCGCTTAACTCTCACGGTTAAAGTACATTTTATAAACAATATAACTGGCGAAGAAACCGACAATAGTTACTCTGCCAACCGCACATTCCCTAGTACAAGCACCCTAAATGATGTGCAAGATGCTCTCATCGATGAGATGATTGAAGAAATCATTGACCAAATATTTAATGGAACAGTAGCAAATTGGTAAAAAAAATGAATCGTTCAGATATAAATAAATACTTGACTGACCCTAACCTTGTTGAGCATACCACAAGCGATGACTTACGCCGTTTGATTGATATTTATCCCTACTGCGAAGCTCTTTATTGGATATATCTGCGTTCACTATACATAAAAGATGATGCTATATTCGATGACGAACTAATGAAATATGGGTTGCATATATCTAACCGCAAACTATTCTACAACTACTTAACCTACGAATTAACAACAAACTCTACACCTAACCAAGACACTCAACTCCCAATTATCAATCCTCAACTCTCAACTCCCGACTATTTTGCATTAGAACAGAATCAAGCTCAAAAACAATCACTTCAACAATTAGCAGAACAACTAAAAAAAGCTCGACTAACTCGTCAACAACAAAACACAGAAAATAAGAATACAACTCACCTTACTTTAAACGAAACAAACAAAACAACAAATCCAAATAACAAACCACAGCAAAAACCCAACACTTCAAACCTTCCACCTAATCCAACTCATACTACTCCTAAAGCAAACAAGACTCCTAAAATAGAAAAAGACAAACAAACTCTCGACTCTGATTTATCCGAAGAAAAAGCAAAAAAGCTAATCAAAGAACAAAAATATTTAGAGGCAATTGAAATTTTAAGGGCAATAAGTTTGAATAATCCAAAAAAAAGTGCTAACTTTGCACTCCAAATTAAGTTTCTTGAAACAATAATAAATAATCACAATAAAAAGTAGTAAAAAATGTATTCACTTCTTACAATTTTAATTGTTATTCTTGCAATTATTTTGATTCTTATCGTATTGGTACAGAACTCAAAAGGTGGTGGTCTTGCTGCTAACTTCGCTTCATCTAATCAAATCATGGGTGTACGCAAAACAACCGACTTCCTCGAAAAAACAACTTGGACTCTTATCGGTATTATCGTGCTTCTCTGCGTTTTGGCTACAGCATTCCACAAAACTGACGCTCCTACTTCTACTTCAGAAATCGCTGACCAAGTAGAAATGCCAGTTCAAGCACCTGCAGGTTTCGATGATGCAGCAGTAGAACTCCCTACTGAAGTTGCAACTGAAGAAGCTGCTGCTACTGAAGAATAATCAATAGCTAAACACATAAAAAAGGATGAACTCACAAGTTCATCCTTTTTTTTATATCCACTAAATAAATATTATTTAACAAGCATACCTTCTGCCACAGCTTTTGCCACATCTTCCCCTTTAAGAATAGCTACAAGCTGTAAAGCGAACTCAATAGTACAACCAGGACCACGCGAAGTAACAACATTACCCGACACCATTACGCGCTCTTTCGACACAAATGCCTCTTCCAATTGCTCCTCGAATCCAGGATAACAAACTGCCTGCAAATTACGCAAAAGGTGCATCTTACCAAGTATTGATGGTGCTGCACAAATAGCCGCAATCCAACGTCCTTTCTTATTTTGTTCACGAAGCAAACCTGCCAATCCTGCATGCGCACCAAGATTCAACGTACCTGGCATACCTCCTGGCAAAATAAGCATCTCTGCATTAACACAATCAAGCTCATCAAACATTTTATCTGCTTCAATACGTACACCATGAGCACCCTCTACAGTACGTTCATTCATTACAGAAACCGTTGTAAGTTCAATTTCTGCACGACGCAAAACATCGATTGTTGCTACTGCTTCTACCTCTTCGAAACCAGTACCTAAAAATAAATAAACCATAATATTAGTTAAGAGTTAATAATCAAAATATAAAACTTAAGCATAAACCTAAAATTTCACATTTCGACGTTCAAATTCAATTAGTTTAATCTGAAATTATAAGTAATTGTACCTATTGCAACACCGCCTCCTGCCGAAAACTTATTTTTCTTAGCAGCATTCACTGCAGCATTACGCAATGTTTCATTAGTAATTGTTGTTCCTTTTGTTATAGTCGCAGAAACTACTGTACCCGACGCATCTACACGAATTTCAACAACTATACGTCCTTCTTCATTGCCTTGATACGATGGTTGAGCCAACTGTCCAAGCAAATCACGACCATTAAGCGACCATGAATGTCCGCCTTGCGAACCTTGACCCGCCGGATTACCTTGCTGAGCTTCGCCCTTTGTTTGTCCCTGACCTTTACCCATATTTTGGAATGCCGAACCAGCCAAACTACTTGCTTGATTTTTCTTAGCCTCTTGCTCTGCTTTTATACGAGCTTCTTCTGCTGCTTTTTCACGAGCTATACGCTCTTGTTCTGCTTTCTCACGGGCAATTCGCTCCTCTTCTGCACGACGCTTAGCCTCTTCTTC
>JAFYMM010000263.1 GCA_017550055.1 Paludibacteraceae bacterium | reverse complement strand
GTCTTTTGCGCGCGTTGAGAAACTACAAAACGTTGACTTCTCAGTCGATACGGTTCAACATTACAATGCTGGTCCAGGAACTATATATACCTATTTGAATATGCGCTCTGATACAAAGAATCTAAATGTCTTTGTTCTCGAAATGGACCTTAAGGGGTGTAATAATGTGGAGTATCGCATGGAAATTGGCAATGATACAACTCTCACTACTGAACAAATATCAAGTATTGCCAAAAGAAAATCTAATGAAAACACTCACTATTTCGCAGCCGTTAATGCCGATTTCTACATCACATCATCGTATGTGCCTGAGTATGTAGGGCAACCTCACATGGATTGCATTATGAATGGCGAAATTGCGGGAACTGGCTATCTTGCAGCGGCCGATTATGGCCACTTTTTTATAGACCATAACAAAAATATGTGGTGCGACAATCCCACACAATCGTTTACCCTCACACTCCCCGATAACACTGTAATAAATCTACCTCGTATCAATCAAGATATATATGATAATGAGGTAGTGTTGTTTAACTCAAAATATGGCTGCCAAACTCGTGTGAGTGGTTGTACTGATGTGAGAGTGCGCCTTGCCGATGGTGAGTCATGGGGTATAAATCGTCCGATTAAACTTGTTGTTACAGCTGCACCTTCGACTGTAGGTCACACCCCAATTACAGCCAATGAGGTGGTAATTAGTGCTAAAGGAGATGCTAAGGCCTCACAAATTTCAGGTCTTAAAGTAGGAGATGAACTTATCCTTAATTGTAATATCTCACTACAAGATTATGGCATTGCCCCCGATATTAAAGAAGCGAGTGGTGGTGATGTCGTAATTCTCAAACGTGGCGAAGTCATTTACGAAGCAATTCGCTTTATCAATGGTCGCGATAGCAATAACCCTCGCACAATGTTTGGTTATAACGAAGATCGCAGTAAGATGGTGTGGTGTGTTGTAGATGGTCGTGGTGTATCTACTGGTTGCACCTATCCCGAAGGTGCTGATATAATGAAACTGTTTGGTTGCTATGACGCTGTAAATGTTGATGGTGGAGGTTCTTCCGGTATGTATCTTGAACCTTTTGGCATTGTCAACCACCCCAGCGACGGCAAAGAACGAGCCGTGTCAAATGGTATTTTTGCTGTGCTAAATGCTCCAACCGACAACACGATTGCCGAAATACGATTTGCCGATTGGACTGTAAAAATGCCAAAATATGGCAACTACACCCCTATCATTTATGGATATAACAAATACGGACTTCTCATCGACACCGATGTAAAAGGTATCACACTATCTTGTAATAACGAATTAGGTGAAATTATCAATAACAACACTCTATATGCCAAAGGTGATGGCACTCATGCTCTCACCGCTACTTTGGGCGATATTATAGCCACTGTGCCTGTAACTATTACCGATGGCATTCCATCGTTCCGCCTCGATAGCGTTGTTGTAAATTCTTTCTACGACTATAAAATGGAAGTAGTATCGGCTGTTAATGGCAAGCAAATGCCACTCG
>JAFYMM010000262.1 GCA_017550055.1 Paludibacteraceae bacterium | reverse complement strand
GTTCGTCTATCTGCTGATGCTGAGGTGCTTGATGAAGTTATGGTTGTTGCTTATGGTACACAAACTAAAAAATCATTCTCAGGTTCTGCTACAGTTGTAAAAGGTGAAACTCTTGAGAAAAAGAATCCTTCTGAAGTTTCTAAAGCTCTTGCTGGTGAGATTGCTGGTGTGCAAGTAGTTTCTTCTTCTGGTCAGCCAGGTTCTTCGGCAACAATTTCTATTCGTGGTGTCGGTTCTATCAACTCTAGCTCAGCTCCACTTTATGTTGTTGACGGTATTCCTTATGATGGTGACGTTTCTGCTATTGACCCTTCAGATATCGCTTCTACTACTGTATTGAAAGATGCTACCGCAACTTCTCTCTATGGTTCTCGCGGTTCTAATGGTGTTATCTTGATTACTACTAAAAAAGGTACTTCTGGCGAATCAGGTAAAATTGATATCGACGTGAAATATGGTGGTAACATGCGTCTTATTCCATTGTATGAAACTATCAGCGACCCTCAACAATTCGTAGAACTTGTTTGGGAAGGTCTTTACAATGCTTCAGGCGGTAAAGCTAACGTAGCTAACAATAACTTGTTTAACGTAAACAATGGCGGTCTTCCTGCTGCTTACAATCGTTGGACTACTCCAGGTAACCAATTGATTGACCCTGAAACTGGTAGATTCTTCGATGACGTTCAACTCAAACAAGGTTATATCGATCAACCTGTAACTTCTTGGAGAAATGAGTTGTTCCGCAATGGTCAAAAACTTGATGCTACTCTCAAAATCTCTGGTGGTTCTGATAAAACTACTTACTATACTTCTTTCGGTTATTTGAAAGATGAAGGTTACTATATCGGTTCAGACTATAGCCGTCTTCAAGCTCGTATCAATGTTGACCATCAAGCTAAAAAATGGTTAAGAGGTAGCATGAATATGTCTTACTCTTATTCTACATACAACAACCCAGGTCAAGGTTCTAACATGAACAACGGTTTTGCTTATGTTAACGAGTGTCCTTCTATTTATACAGTTTTCCAACGTGATGAAAATGGTTATAAAGTAGAAGACCCTAAAATCCAAGGTAAAGATGCTTATGACTATGGTGACGTCGATGTAAATGGTAATACTATTGGTCGTCTCTATGGTTCTGGTATCAACCCTGCCGGTGCTCTTCAATATGACAAACAACGTACTATCCAACATCAATTAGTGGGTAATGGTATGTTAGAAGCTACTTTCTACAAAGGACTTAAATTTACTACTAACTTTGGTGTACAATATATTGGTGGCGATGGCGCAGCTTTGACTAATAGCTATTATGGTGATGCTGCTGGTGTGGGTCGTATCGCGAAAACTGTTTCTCACGGTATGTCATTCACTTGGAACCAAATCTTGTCTTATAGCGCAGACTTTGGTGGTGACCACAACTTCAGTGCTTTCGTTGCTCACGAAACTCTCTTGATTAACTCTTCTGTAATGCAAGGTGGTAAAAACTTTATCGTTCGTCCTGACGGTCTTGAACTTGGTAATGCTGTTGAAATGAGCTATATCACTTCTTCAACTTCAAGACGTACTATGGAGTCTTACTTTGGTCAAGCTCGTTATAGCTACAAAGATAAATACTTCGTTGACGCTAACCTCCGTGCCGACGGTTCTTCTCGTTTTGCAAGAGGTCATCGTTGGGGTACTTTCGGTTCTATCGGTTTGGCTTGGGATATGATGCGCGAAGATTTTATGCAAGGTGTTGACCTCCTTCGTAACTTTAAAATCAAAGCTTCTTGGGGTGAACTTGGTAACGCTGAAATTGGTACTTACCTCTATACAAACCAATATTCTATTGACAACGTAGGCGGTCTTCCAGGTTATGTTCTTGGTTATATTGGTAACCCTAATTTGACTTGGGAATCTTCTCAAATCTTGAATACTGGTGTTGACTTTACTTTGGGCAAAATTTTGGATGCTGAAGTTGTTTACTTCCACAAAACTACTAACAACATGTTGTTCGACCGTTCAGTTGCTCCTTCTTTGGGTTATTCTTCTTTCTATGTGAACGAAGGTGAAATGGTTAACCAAGGTGTTGAATTCCAATTCAATGTTCATGCTGTTAATACTAACGCAGTTAAATTCGATGTTCGTTTCAATGGTGATTGGTATAAAAATACTATTACTGAAATGCCTACAGATGTTACTGGCGAACCAAAACAAATGGATGGCTCTATGTCTTTAGGTCACTCTATTTATGAATATTACACTATTGAATGGGCTGGCGTAAACCCTGAAACTGGTAAAGCTGAATACTACTATTTCTACGATCCAAATAACTTGAAAGGTGCAGAATTCAATCTTTATCAAGATTATATCCCTTCAGTTCACCAATACATTTTGGATACTTATGCAGATGACCCTAATTTGAATAAATATCTCAAAAATCCTGAGTTGATTCTTGAAAAAGGTAAAACTGATAATGCTCAATATGCATCTTCTTACTATGTAGGCAAATCAGCTCTTCCTTACCTCCAAGGTGGTGTTGGCTTGGATTTGACTCTTTATGGTTTCGATATCTCTGCTGCGTTCCAATATAGCTTCGGTGGTTGGGGTTACGATGGTGCTTATCAAATGTTGATGCATAGCGACCGTGGTGGTTCAACTAACTGGCACGTTGACATCTTGAATCGTTGGAGAGAGCCAGGTCAAGAAACTGATGTTCCTCGTTTGTCTAACAAATCAGACTTGTATGCGAACTCTTCTTCGACTCGTTTCATCACTTCTTCAAGTTTCTTGTCTCTTTCTAACGTTCGTTTAGGTTATTCATTCCCTAAAAAAATGGTTGAGAAAATCAAACTTAATAACTTGAACCTTTGGGTATCTGCTGATAATTTGTTCTGTCTTTCTGCTCGTAAAGGTTATATCCCTATGGCTTCTTTGACAGGTTCTTCTGATACTTATCAATATACTCCACTTTCAACTATCTTAGGTGGTATTAAAATTTCGTTCTAATCAATTTGCTTAAATAGAAAATTATGAAATCAATAAAAATTTTATCTTTCGTTTTAGCTCTTGTTTTGGGTCTATCAAGCTGTTCAAGCAGTTGGTTAGATACTGAAATGACAGGATCTGCTTTGACTCAAGATCAATTTGATAAGCTCCCTAATACTGCTGATGGTGCAGTTTTGGGCCTTTATTCTATGCTTTATGCTACGGCTGGAGGTAGCAATCACCACTATTTTGGACAAAAATCAATTGATATGGCAACTGATATTTTGTCTGGTGATATGGCAATGACTGCCAATGCTTATGGTTGGTTTACTGATTGTGAGCAACAACAATGTGCATCTATGACTGCTGGTCGTAATAGTTATTTCTGGAGCTATTATTATACTATTCTTTTGAATGCTAACAATGCTATTCGTAGCTTTGTTGCTCTCGAAAATCCTACAGATGCTCAAAAAACTGCTTTGGCTCAATGTTTGACTATGCGTGCTTATTGCTATTTCAATTTGGCTCATTTGTATAGTCCAGGTATGACTGACGTTGAGTCTGCTGACCGTTTTGTTGGTAACACAGGTATGGATTATCTTTGTGTTCCTATCTACAACGAAACATCTTCTGTAAATGAAGAAACAGGTCTTGTGCAAGAACAACCAGTTGCTTCAACTCGCGATGTTTATAACCAAGTGGTTTCTGACCTTAATTGGGCAATCGCTTTGTTTGATGAAACAGGTTTCTCTCGTTCTTCTAAATTGTATTTGGATAAAGATATCGCTAATGCTTATTTGGCTTATACTTATCTTCAAACTCAAGAGTATGATTCGGCTTATGCTGTTGCTAAACGTGTTATCGATGCAGGTAATTACGAAATTTTGCCATTCGAAGATTTGACTACAACTGGTTTTGTTGATCAAAGCAATCCATCTTGGATGTGGGGTCTCGATGTTACTATCGAAAATACTACACACTTGGCTTCATTCTGGGCTCACATGGATATTCATACTTATGGTTATGCAGCTCTTGGTGCTTCAAAAGCTTTGGATGAAGAATTGTATAAATCTATCCCTGAAACTGATGGTCGTATCAATTGGTTCGATGCAAGCAAAAAATGTGTTGCAAGCTATAAATTCTATGATTTGGCTCGTGGTACAAAAGCAGATGAATATGACCGTCGTTGGTTGAACGACATTGTGTTCATGCGTATCGAAGAAATGTATCTTGTGGCTGCCGAAGCTGCTACTCGTGCTGATAAATTGGTTGAAGCTAAAGAAGAATTGAAAGTGTTGTTGGCTCAACGTGACGAAACAGTTATGGCTACTGTTGATGGTATGTCAAAAGATGCTTTGCTTGATAATATCTACTATAACTGGCGTGTTGAATTGTTTGGTGAAGGTCGTGCTTTGATGACATTCAAACGTTTTGGTGGTATCAAAATGAGAGGTGGTAATCACTTCTATAAAGGTGGAGAGCAAATGCAAGCTGTTGACCCTGCAAACCCAGTTTTGTTATTCATTATTCCTTATTCTGAATATACAAACAACCAAGCTAACAATGATTTAAAAAGCTAATTAATTTATTCACTAATAATTAAAATTTAAAACTATGAAAAAATTATTATTTTTTGCCTTTGCTGCTTTGGTTTTGGTAGCATGTAACGGTCAAAAGGGCCCAGGCGAACTTACTGGTGCTTCTCTTTCTAAATCAACTCTTGAGTTGGCTGAAGGTCAAGAGTATCGTTTAACTGTTAGAACTGAACCTGAAGGTGCTTCTTTCAAAGCAACTTGGTCATCTGATGATGAATGGGTAGCTTCTGTAGCTGAAAATGGTACTGTTTCTGCTAACGCTGTTGGTACTGCTACTATCTCTGCTGCTATCGAAGGTACTGATATCGTTGCTAAATGTCAAGTTACTGTTAAATCAGTATTGGAAACAACTGTTTTTGACCGTGCTGCGATATTTGGTTTGTCTGATGATCACTATCAAGTTGTAGGTAAAGGTTATTCTGGCGAAGACTCAGTTTATACAGCAGCTGAAGCTCGTTATATGCTCCTTCCTTCAACTATGTACATCGATGGTGATGGTTACATGGCTGGTGACGGTGGTTATGT
>JAFYMM010000261.1 GCA_017550055.1 Paludibacteraceae bacterium | reverse complement strand
GCTTTTTTCATAACATATAAATTTTATTTATCCATAATTTTCACAATAGGCAACGTCTTGTCGTTATACTTGTAGTGGTCCGACTTGTACACCCCAATCTGACGGGCACATTTTCCGTGAGGCACCTTCACCACTTGGTCGGTATAATAACTATTATCCTCATCAATAAACACCACAGCCAAATCCGTAGTAAACCCATACTCTTCCAAATCAGGATTCAACTCTTCAGCAATCACATATCTCTCGTCGAGAATTATCTCCACCTTAAAATTGTTCGAAGTCACACACTCGCGAGGCGCATCAAACATCGTAGCAGGACCCGATTTTTGCTTTTTAGTCGACTTCGCTTCAGTCTTCGTCGTAGGCTCAACTTTAGGCACATCAGCCACATCAACACTATCCGCCACCAATTCCGTTTGTTCGCTCTCACCCAAGAATCTCCTTTTAAAATCCTTCGTAATCATAGAAACGACCACAAAACCCACATACACCACCACCAAAAGCAGAATCATTTTAAAAAGCAACTTAATTAATCCAGAAATAAAATCACCCATAACATCAAGTTTTTTAAAGTTATAAATCACCTCGCAAAGATACAAAAAACTTTCCAACCCACAAAGGACCGAAAAGTTTTTAATTATCTGTACTCTGTTATCTATAATCTATCTGTGGATAGTTGACCGTTAAAGATTCAATTTCTTCATTCGTGAGATAATCGCCCCACGCTTACGACCGAAATGCACAGCAAGGTCATCCAGCGCAACACCATCGTGCCACATCTCCACCAGCAGTCTATCATCCTCCTCTGACCATGGGTCGTAAGCATTCGGATGCTCTTGTCGGCACGCATACACCGAGTATGTCGGCTCGCCCATCAACTGCTTGTATGCCTTTAAATATTTCTTCAACCGCTTCACATCTTTATCCGACAAATAAGGCAAACGACGAATATCCATGTTGTCAGTCAAGTCATTCAATTTCACCGCCACCGCCAACTTGTTAGTCTTCACACGAGCAATAAATTTGTCGTACGGCTCATCCTCCGAGCGCTTTGTCACGCATCGCAACGCCTCAATTATCTCAGGCGCAAAGCCCTCTTGTTCTAATCGTTCGAACGACCACTCCGCCGCATCCTCGACCACATCGTGTAGCACCCCCACAATCTTCTCCTCCACCGTCCGTCCCGCCTCCATCACACGCAGCGGATGCCCAATATACTCCTCGCCAGCCTTATCCACCTGACCGCGATGCGCCTCATGCGCAATCTCAATAGCCCGTTCCAGTGTACTCATATACGTCAAATTATTCCATAATTATTTCACAACCACCCAACATCCATTTTTATTGGTCACTTTATTGTCTACTTTATTGGTTACTTTATTGTCCACTTGCTCCAACTCTTCACTTTTATTTATTCAATCAACAACCCCAATCGGTAAAAAAAATGCATTTTTTTTTACCAATCAACCCCAATCGGTAAAGAAATCGTATTTTTTTTACCAATCACATTATTTTATTTTCATCTCATAAGCATTTTGCAAAAGATTAAACAATTGAATATTGATATAAT
>JAFYMM010000260.1 GCA_017550055.1 Paludibacteraceae bacterium | reverse complement strand
GCATCCAACACATCCTTCTTCGGTGCCACAGCCGAATCTCCCCCTACACTATCCACCTTCAAACTATCCATCGCCACACTCGTCGAATCCAAAACAGCCGAATCCAACGCTATTCCACCACCCAAAATCGAATCATTTTGCGACACAACAACAGCATCAGCATCAATAATTCCTAAAAAAAGAACAAAGACACCAATTACAAAAAATACTTTTTGTAAATATAACCTGCTGTTTATCAAAAACTTCTAACCTATATAAATATATTTATTACAATTTACACAAAATTAACGACAAAGATACTAAAAAAATTCCCTAAAAACAATACCCCACAACAAAAAAAAACGCCAACCTCTCTCCAGAGAGATTGGCGTACGATATCAATTCTATTAACTATCTCACAATCAACTGCGACGCTTCTACTATTTGATTATCAATAATCAATCTCATCACATATACACCACTATTCAAACCATCCAAATTCATTGTTATTGTAGGGTTATTTTCTGGTACATCCATTTCTCTCACTTTGCCATAAATATCATGCCACAACTCCACTCTGTAAGCCCCTAGATATGGAGTTGGCTGATTGTTTATAGACATTGTTCGCATACTAGACTCACCTGGAGCATCACCATTCGTAACACTTATTTCCACACTTCCTGATGCTGGGTTGGTATATGTCAAATTAAATGCACTAATAATTGAGTATGTTTTTGTATGTGATTCATATTCATCATTACATCCATCAAGATAAGTCGCAGTAACAGTCAATGTTCCTTTGGTATTAGGTCTAACAACAACCGACCTTCCATACGTAATTTGAGTGCTTCCATTTGGATATTCAACATCCCATCGTATGTTTTCAAGTACAGTGTCGTCTGTTGGAGTTTTTAATGTTATAGATTGCATTGTACCAACATACCAAACACCCAACGAACCTAAATCAACATTATTAATTACAACTTTTTCAGGCATATAGATTGTTTTTCTCAGTATTTTTGTTTCACCATTAAATGTTATCTTTGCCTGAATTTCAACAAATCCCGAATATGGTTTTTGTACATATCCTCTTGCCGAAGTTGGTGCTGGTAGAAAAGGATTTTCTGGAACTATAATCCCACCAGCATCTTCATTTACTAAATTATAACCACGATTAAAACATACCGCTGTTGTTCCTTGCCCAGAACCTATACGCAATGGTACACTTGTAGCTAAAATACCAGAAGGTCTTGTATAAGTCCATTCAATTGTAGCTTTCGAAGGCACATATTTCAACGAATATATCGCAGAATCACACAGTATATCATCACCCTCAATCTCTGGATTAAGCACAAATTTAATCCCAGTACCACTTGTTGCACTTATGAAACATACATCTTTATTATAAGTTGTATCACCATTCCATGCACTATTTGAAGGCAAACTTTCTGATGTAAAATATATGTTTTTAGAACAAGTATCTCTGAATGTAGCCATAGATGTATTTATATCGCCATAAGATTCTGGTGTACCCATTGCGGATTTTTCTATACGATTATTTGCATCAACTACATATAAATTTTGTCGATGTGCAATATTTACATCATTATCAGAAAGAACATCTTCAATACCTGAATTTACATGATATATAACCAATCCTTTTCCTGGCAAACCTTTATTTTGTCTATTTTCCAAAAGATAATATTCACCTGATGTTGAGGTTGATAACTTATAAATTGCATTATTATATAATTCAGAAGGTGGTATAGTATACAATTTATTATTTCCAAGTAATTCAAATGCAGTAGTCCAACCATATATTTTTGTCTTTACATATGGATTTGGATGAGCTGGAGACATTGCTAAAACATCTCCATTCCAAGACCCTTTTGCCATTAAATCAAAAAATTGAGTCCCTTTAAAAACATCATTCTCTGTATCATAAAAATCAGGAGCACCAAGAATATGCCCTAATTCATGACATACAGTTCCTATACCACGATAACTATTAATCATTCCAAGTTCAGGAGTCATAATATAGCTACTCATTTTCACACCATCACCACTTACATATGTTAGCAAATTCCATTTATGAGGCCAAATAGCATCAGAATTTACTCCAGATAAATCTTCCCCCTGACCTGCATAAAGAATATGTATACATTCAACCCATCCATCGTTATTATTATCAAATTGACTTACATCTATATCATCAACAATCATTTCCATTACTTCACGAGCTAAAGCTCGTCGTTTATCATCATTCTCCGAATTTGTTTTAGCTCCATAATAGGCTCTATTATGAGATACAGTATAAGGACCTATTACTGTAGCTCTAACATCAAGTTGCTCATATGACGCTTTTAAATAAAAATCACGCAAACTTCCTGTTATTTGAGATTGCCCCGGATGACGAAAATCTACTTGATTCATCATATTAGTTACCAAATTTCTTATACCTGTTTGATTTTGAAATTTAACATCCTCAAATTGAACTAATACTGTTAATATTTTCTGCACACCTGTCGCTGATAATGGTGCTTTTTTTCCTATTTCATCACTTGACTTTTCATTTGCAGAATTATTTTCTAAATCATTCATTATTCGATACTTTTCTTGCCTTTCTTTCAAAATAAAATTATGAATAGAACTTTTATCTACACTTAAAGGTACTGATGTTCGTGTTACAATTTGATTCGTTAATATTTTTGCTCCATTTTCAACATTAACATAAACCCAATAATTTTCACTATTTAAAGCAATAATATCTCCTTTATCATCTTCATACCATGAACCATACTCATCTCCATGCAAAGATATACATATAACATCTCCATTAGGTTGAATTACTTCTTGTAAAATTGAATACGCTGGAGAAGCAAAAATCAAAAAAGAAAAATTTATAAATAATAACAAAAAAACGATTATTTTTTTCATAATATTCTTATTCTTAAGGTTTAACAATATAATACGCTATTGAATCAACTAATGTGTGAGTTTTAAAAAATTCATCACATGTACGACATGGTTGAGCTGGACCTGCTAATTCTGAATTATCACTATTTTTTATATATTTAATTTTATTTGAATTTGTATAATTGTATGCACCACCATCAATAATATCACCATTGCAATCATAAATTATTACCCAATTTACACTTGTCTTCGTATTAGTTACAATAAAATTTTCGTGTGTTGTATCATTTTCAAATAATAATATACAATTAAAAAATGAAAATGACGCTGTTTTATATTCATCAAAATAAGCAGTTTGAGTCAACCACTCCAAATTATTCAGTGGGTCTTTGACACCACAACACTCCACATTTGGATTTACCCAACTGGTACGTTCATAGTGTTTTTCACATCCAACTAAAATTAGCATGGATAACGAAATAAAAAAGATTAATTTTTTCATAAAGCCTCCTACTTTAAATGATTAAAAATAAGGTTAACTAAATATTTTCAGGGTAGATATCAACACCCCTAAAACTCGGTGCAAATATACAAAATAAATTTATAAAAAGCAAATATTTTCCCATAAAAAAATCACAAATATCTATAAAACACACATCATTTTTATCAACTATCAAAAAAAATCACCCAAAATCTAAAAGTAATAATCATAAATATGAACCCACACAAACACAAGGAGCAGTTACGGTTCACTATCTTAGAAGTATCTTATGA
This sequence comes from Paludibacteraceae bacterium, assembly GCA_017550055.1. GTDB lineage: Bacteria > Bacteroidota > Bacteroidia > Bacteroidales > Paludibacteraceae > Aphodosoma. The sequence continues at coordinate 7,487 of JAFYMM010000260.1, read as the reverse complement.
TGGATAAAGAAATCTTTGAGTTTAAGACTTTTTTCAACTAAACTAACGAAGAACCATACTTACAGCAATCTACAAAATACTATAAATATACCATAAATATACTATAAATATAGGATAAATATACTATAAATATACTATAACCTTATCTGCGGATAAACTAATTAACTTTTTTTATGACACAAATATTGCCTATATTACTTTTTTTTTGTAAATTTGCACGAAAATACACCATTAAACTATGAAACTAAAAATCAGCATATTATCAATATTTTACCTCTTATTTGCCTTAACAATTTCGGCAAAACAGTTCACCGTCGTGCTCGATGCAGGGCATGGAGGTAAAGACCCCGGTGCAGTAGGCAAAAAGGGACAAGAAAAAACTATCAACCTCAACGTAGCCCTCACTGTCGGCAAAATGATAACCGACAAACACCCTGATGTTAAAGTAGTTTACACTCGCCAAACCGACAAATACGTCACCCTACAAGAGCGTCCTAACATAGCAAACAATGCCGATGGCGACCTATTCATATCCATCCACACCAACGCCAGCGAATCTACTAAGGCCTACGGTGCCGAAACCTTCACATTAGGGCTTTCGAAATCGCAAGCCAACTTCGAAGTTGCAAAACGCGAAAACTCGGTGCTACTCCTCGAAGAAGGCAACAAAGAAACCTACCAAGGCTTCGACCCCACTTCGCCCGATTCTTACATCATGTTCGAATTCATGCAAAGCAAATACATCGACCAATCTGTCGAAATTGCATACTATATCCAAAAAGAATTCGTAGAAATCAAACGCCTCGATCGTGGCGTGCGTCAAGCCATTTTTTGGGTACTCCACCAAGTGAAAATGCCAAGCATCCTCGTCGAATTGGGCTTCATCACAAACCCTACCGAAGAAACTTTTTTGCTCTCCGAAGAAGGACAAAACAAAATGGCTACTTGCATCTACTCGGCATTCGAAAAATACAAACACGAATACGACAAGCGCACAATAACTACTCCGCAAATTATCGAAACTAAAACCGAAAAGCCTGAACAACAACCACAAAGCACCGAAAAACCAAAAACTACCACAAAAGAGAAAAAAGAAAAATCTAAAGGAAAAGAAAGCGATAAAACCACAAAACCTACTCCAACGACAAAACCCGAAACTCCGTCATCGGCAGTAACATACAAAATACAAGTATTCAGCTCGCGCACTCTGATTCCTAAAAACAACTCCGACTATCGCAAAGCTGAAAAATACCAACCAATCTCACACTATTCCGAAAACGGATGGTATAAATACACCTGTGGCGACACTCACACATACGCCGATGCCGAAACCCGCTTAAAAGAGGTGCGACAAATATTCAAAGATGCTGTACTCGTGGCTTTCGAAGGCAATAAGAAAATATCAATTGCCGAAGCCAAAGCCAAAGAATCGCAACCAAAACCACAAGTAGCAAAACCACAAGTAGCAAAACCAGAGGAAGCTCCTCAAAACAATATCACATTTCGCATACAAGTGTTCAGCTCACGCAACGAAGTGCCAAAAGACAACTACGATATGCGTCGCGCTCAAAAATACGAACCAGTAACCTACTACACCGAAAACGGATGGTATAAATACACTTGCACCGAAACTACCTCTTACAACAAGGCAAAAGAAAATCTAAAAACCGTGCAAGCAACCTTCAAAGATGCCGTAATCGTGGCATTCAAAAACAACAAAAAAATATCAATCAACGAAGCAATAGAAAAAAAATAAAATAATATGAAAAAATCATTCTTCACAAAAGAGGTCAAAATCGGATTTGCTTTTGTCTGTGCATTAGCATTTCTTATCTGGGGCATCAACTTCCTCAAAGGCGTAAACCTATTCACTCCAAGCAACCACTATTATCTCAAATATGAACGCATCGACGGGCTTGTAGTATCTAACGGTGTATTCATCAAAGGCTACAAAGTTGGTCAAGTGCGCGACATCAAATACGATTTCACAAAGAAAGAATCGTTCGTAATCGATATTTTGATGAATCAAGACATCAAACTCCCTAAAGGCACAATCGCATATCTTTTCGACGAAAGCATGCTCGGTGGCAAAGGTATCAACCTCGTATTTACAGAAGAAACGGCATACCACTCTTCAGGCGACACACTTATCACCGACACCGAAAAAGGCCTAATGTCGTCTATGGCTGACATCGTACCTACTATTCAATCAACAATCCAACATGCCGATTCTCTTATCCTTTCGGTTAATAATCTTGTCAATTCGGCTGAAATCCAACGTAGCCTCAACAATTTCGAGACTATCACTGCCGAACTCCAAAAAACATCACGTGGATTGAATAAAATTATCGACGAGCAATTCCCTCCTATTATGAATAATGTCAATGCTATATGCACCGACTTGAAATCTGTAACCAACCAACTCAGCAGTGTGCAATATCAAGACATCATCCAATCGCTCGATTCTACACTCACCAACGTGGAAGAACTAACCAAACGACTCAACTCGCCTGATAGTTCTCTCGGACGCATTCTCAACGACCAATCGCTCTACAACAATATCAATACAACTATCAACAGCGCAAACAATCTACTCATCGACCTACAGAGCGATCCACGCAAATATCTCTACCCTCTCGGACGCAAACAAAAGAAACAAAAATAAGAGAAATAACGCCTACTTCTATTTTGAATAAATCTAAATAACAAAATATTTCAAAAAATATTTTTTCAGGCATCACCAAATAATAAAAGTCCAATAATCAAGCATTTTGGACTTTTATTATTTTCAAACACCCAACCTCTCTTCAGAACACCAATATTCTGTAAATCAACAATATAAAACTCTATACATATATTAAAAACTCTTAAAATCAATCATTTACAACAAACGATTTGAATATAAAGAAGATAGAGTTTTTTATTCGTCTCAATTTGAAATAACACTTTTCTATTTCAAAAAAAATTACGAAATTTGTATCGAGAATCCTCCAAGGATTTATTCTTTCTTAAATTCCTAAACATCAAGTAAAATAGCAAAAAAGGCCCTTCATAAAAATATGTGAAGGTAGGGGATTTAAGCGAAATTTACGAAAAAACTTATAACTGAAAAATAATAAATGGAACAACATGTAGAACTCTGGAACCGCTGTCTTTCTATCGTGAAAGATAATGTAGGGGAATCAATGTACAGCACTTGGTTCACCCCTATCGTGCCATTGAACTACAGCGACAACAAACTCCTCGTACAAGTTCCATCACAATTTTTCTACGAATACATAGAAGAGCAATTTGCATTCCTATTGCGCCAAGCTCTCAATCGTGTGACAGGTCATGAAACCCAGTTGTTGTATCGCATTATGATTGACCATAGCAATACAAACAATGGGTCAACTACACTTCCAACTGCCGACGCTCCTGTACAACAAAATGTTCCAACAAATGCTCCTATAAATACACCATTTACAAGCGTTGAAAAGACAACTTTCGACCCTCAACTCAACCGAAACTACAATTTCTCTAATTACATTGAGGGCGTAAGCAACCGTTTGGCTCGTTGTGCCGGTCTCAATATTGCAGAACAACCTGGTCGCTCTATTTTCAACCCTATTTTCATTTGGGGTGCATCTGCTGTAGGGAAAACCCACTTAGCTAATGCTATTGGTCTTGCAGTAAAAGAGAATTATCCTGAAAAACGTGTACTCTACGTATCAGCTAACCTCTTCCAAATGCAATATTCTGATGCAGTCATGCGCAACCAAAGCAACGACTTCCTCAATTTTTACCAAAGCATTGACGTTCTCATCATTGATGACGTACAAGAGTTGGCAGGTAAAACAAAAACACAAAATACATTCTTCCATATATTCAACCACTTGCACCAAACAGGCAAACAACTCATTATGTGTTGCGACCGCGAACCAAGCAAACTCGAAGGCATGGAAGACCGCTTGCTTAGCCGTTTCAAATGGGGATTGGTTGTTGAAGTCGAAAAACCTGACTTTAATCTTCGCAAAGCAATACTCAAACACAAAATATACAAAGATGGCATCGTAATGCCAGAAGAGGTGATTGACTATATTGCAGAAAACGTAACAAGCAGTGTGCGCGACCTTGAAGGTGTGCTTATTTCACTCTTGGCTCACTCTACATTGATGAATGCCGAAATCAATATCCAATTGGCTCAAAAAATTGTCGGCAATGTAGTAGAAACACCAACAATAGAGAAAGAAGACATCACAGTGGACAAAATATGCAACATTGTATGCCAATACTACTCTCTACCTCTCGAGGCTATCAACTCTAAGAGCCGTGAACGCAAAATAGCAGAGGCTCGTCAAGTAGCTATGTATTTGGCTCGTACCTATACCAATACGTCTTTGTCTGTTATTGGTCAATCGATGGGTAATCGCGACCATACAACTGTCCTATACGCATGCCGAACAGTGCAAAACCAAATGGATGTTGACTCTACATTCAAAACACGCATCCACACTCTCGAAACTCAAATACAACAAAAATAAGTTTGAAATAAAACATTAAAATAGCAAGTAATCTTCCTTATGATTACTTGCTATTTTGCTTTTTATTCATTACCTTTGCATATAAATATCTTACTACTTTTCACTAACCTACAATTTATGAAAAAAGCCTCATTCTCACTCTTAATACTCATCATATTGCTACTCATCACCGCCACTATTCTCGAAAAACTCTATGGCACTGATTGGGTTGCAACTAACATCTACGGCTCTACTTGGTTTCTACTACTTTGGGCTATCTCTATAATTACAGCACTCATCTATATCTTCCAACGCCGTTTATACAAACGCCCAACAACTCTACTGCTACACCTTGCCTTTGTTGTAATTCTCATTGGAGCAACCATAACCCACTATTTTGGCATAAACGGACAAATCCACCTTCGCCTCAACGAAGCTCCAACCGCCACATATATCGACACCTATTATCAAGAGCAACAACTCCCTTTTACCCTATCGCTCAACGACTTCCAACTCATCTACTATCCTGGGACAACCAATCCTATGGATTTCGTATCGCACCTTGAAATACAAGACTCTAACCTCGACACACAAGACACTACAATCACCAACACTGTGTCAATGAACAACATACTAAAATATCGCAACTATCGTTTCTACCAATCATCTTACGACTCTGACTATCAAGGCTCAATACTATCTATCTATCACGACCCATACGGAATAACGCTGACCTATATTGGTTATTTCTTACTGTTCATCTCAATGTTGCTCTTCCTAATCCAAAACTCAATCAAAAAACAATGAAGAAACTCGCCCTCCTAATAATAATCATGCTTTGCGCACTATGCTCTTTGCATGCTCAAACTACTCTACCTCAGGATGTAGCCAACGAATTTGGCAATCTGCTCGTGTATCACAACAATCGCATTTGCCCACTACAAACTCTTGCACGCGACTACACCATAAAACTCACTGGCAAAACATTTTATAAAGACTTCACAGCCGAACAAGTATTCTCGGGCTGGTTTTTCTATTATGACGAATGGCGCAACGAGCCTATGATTAAAATCAAAGGTAAGGATGCCCAACAAACTCTCAACATCAAAGGTAAATACGCCTCTTTCAACGATTTCTACTCCCCACAAGGCTATAAACTCATAGGCACTCGTGGCAAAAACTTCTCGGCTGCCGACGAGAAATACAACCTTATTATAATGAACCTAACAGGCTCACTGCTAAAAATATTTCCTCATAAAGACCCTCAAACCTTTAATTCAGATGATAATTATGAACAAATTAAATGGTTTGCCCTCAACGACAATCTCCCTACCGATATGTCGCAAGCCGAACAGTTATTTATCCACAAATCAATGACACTTGTCGCTGAGTATGTAGCTAATGCAGAATACACTGAGGCAATTGACCTAATTCGCAAAATCCGCAAATACCAAGACTCACAACTCGGCACTTTAGCACCATCAAAAGCCCATATCACAGCTGAACGTATCTACAACCATCTCAATTTCAATCGTCCACTTGCCATAGCCCTCATGCTCATAGGCATACTACTATTCGTTATCACCCTAATAAAAGCCCAAACACCTCAATGGGCTTGGATAATACTCACACTTACAGCTATATATCTACTGTTTTCAATATCACTACGAGGGTATATTGCAGGTCATTTTCCTCTATCAAATGGCTTCGAAACCATGCAATTCCTTGCACTAATCGTTGCACTACTACCATTTATCAACCTACTTAGAAAAAACACTCATACCCCCTCGCTACTCATCCCTAATTGCACACTGATATCAGGCATAGCCCTAATGGTAGCCACAATGAGCGAACTCAATCCGCGCATCACACTACTTATGCCCGTACTACAATCGCCATTGCTCTCCATTCATGTAATGATGATAATGATATCCTATGCCCTTTTTGCTCTCATAACCCTCAATGCAATAGTCAATCTTATCAAAAAAGACCCAAACTCGCAACTGCCAACCCTCACCTTCGCACTCTTCTTCCTTACCGCAGGCATATTCATCGGAGCAATATGGGCAAACGTATCATGGGGACGCTATTGGGGTTGGGACCCTAAAGAAGTTTGGGCACTCATCACTATGCTTATCTACTCACTCCCCCTACACCGCATTTCACTAAAAATATTCCAAAATACACGTTTTCTAAACTGGTACTATATCTTCGCATTCCTATCCGTGATAATCACCTATTTTGGAGTCAACTTCATCCTCGGAGGCCTCCTCTCCTACGCATAAAACTAAATCAAAAAAAGCAGATACCGAATAGTAGTCAAAAAATTAGACCCCCAGTCTAAAAATTGTACGGGGGTAGTCAAAAATTTTGACAAAACCGGTCTAAAAATTAGACCCAATAATATATATAATATAGAAATAATATACACGTAGAGATTATTTTTGAATTGAGCAAGGGGTTTGGGATTGTGTTTTAGTTATTCTAAAATTCTTTGCATACATGGATATTCAAGAATAAGGATTTGAGAAGTTAGGAATGAGGAGTGAGAATAGATAAATATAAAAAAAAGACAGTGCGTCATAACGTCGAAATTGCTGCGTTGTTTTCAATACTAAGTCGCAGTCATATACTTACACTCCTTACGTAAATCTCAACGCCTTGCACTTTAGACATTCTTAGACACTTAAAAAAGAGGCTATGCCAAAATTTACATTTTGACACAGCCTCTTTTATTTTGGATAAGTATTACTGAAGTCTTAAGACTTGATACTTATTCGTTTTTTAGAATTTATCTACCATGCGTTGATAGCTCTTATAGCGCCATTTTGCATTGTCTTCAGCAGCTTGGAAGAGTTCTTCGGCTTCGGCAGGATATTGTTTCATAACAGAAGCATAACGAACTTCGCCTTTCAAGAAGTTTTTGAAGTTATCCCAATTTGGCTCTTTGCTATCGAGAGAGAATGGATTTTTGCCCTCTTCTTC
>JAFYMM010000259.1 GCA_017550055.1 Paludibacteraceae bacterium | reverse complement strand
GCATAGATATTACTGCCGATTATGCCAATTGGGTGAGGGTTGGGTTTGCTTTGGCGTCGATATGTGGTGTGGCTGGCGAACAATTGTTTCATCGCATCAGTCAATTCCATCCAAAATACGACCACAACGAAACTCATAAATTGTATAACTCCTGCCTGAAAAATAATAGCGGGGTGGTAACCATCGGAACGATAGTTTATTTAATGAAGAATTAGGCAACGGTCAACAGATACTAATAACTATTAACTATTAACTAATCACTATGAAAAGAGTATATAAATCCGACCTGGCTCGTGCGGCAGGGGTGTCTGCCTCAACTATGCGACGATGGTGCAGGGAGCATCAGGAGCAGTTGTCGCGCCTATTCACGCCCCCACGGGCAAAGATATTGCACCCGCTGGCAGTGCGATATCTCTGTGAGCATTATTGCATAGATTTGCCTGAGGGGAAGAAATGAAAAAGGGCTACCTTGTGGGGTAGCCTTTGTTTATTTTATTTTCTTTAGTGTGATAATGCTGATTTCGGGAGGCATGCCGAGGCGGAATGGGATGGCTGTGTAGCCTAGACCTCGTGAGATGAAGAGGTGTTGGTTGTCTTGGCTGTATAGTCCGTCCCAATATTGAAACATCCATTGTGATGGCGACCATTTGTATTTGTTGTTGAGGTCGATGCCTATCTGCGCGGAGTGGGTGTGGCCTGATAGGGTTAAATCGATGTATTTGTACTGTGGATTGGTGGATACTTCGCTCTGCCAATGATGTGGGTCGTGAGATAGGAGGATGTTGAACGCTGCGGGTGTGAAGGATTGGGTGGCTTTGGCTAAATTGCCATAACGAGGGAATGGGGGATTGCCCCAATTTTCTACGCCAATTAAGCCAATGGTGGAGTTGGGAGTGAGGAATGAGGAGTGAGTAGTTAGGAGTGGAGGGTGGGGTTCTTCTGGTTTTGTGGTGGATGCAATGTAGATGGCGGTGTCGTTGAGGAGGGTAAATCCTAAATTATGATAGGCTTGGTGTGTTGCCATTATGTTTGCATGTTTAGCCTCTTCTGATTCCCATTTGCAGTAGTCGCCATAGTCGTGATTGCCCATGACGGCATAGCGGCCGAGTGGAGCCGAAATGGATGAGAATAGGCTATCTAATCCTTGGGCTTCGGTGGCGGTGAGATTGAACATGTCGCCTGTGCAGACGAGCATGTCGGGTGATAGTTGGGTTAGTTTGGCAACGATTTTATTAAGGTATCTGCTGCGTGGCGAGAGGCTACCAAGATGGAGGTCGGTGATGTGGGCTATGCGTATGCCATCGAACTCGTCGGGCAGATTGTGGGAGTGGATGGTAACTTCTCGCACTTGGATGCGATGGCGAGTGGCGATGCCTGTGATGATGCCTATTGCGGTGATGATGGATAGTGCGACGCCGATGTGGTGTAATACGCGGAGATTGCGGTGGGCGATGCGGTTGATTGCTTTGTTGAGAACGTAGAATAGTGAGTAGATATTGGTTGGCAATAGGTAGGCGATGAGCGCGATGAGTAGCCACATCATGATGCGGAAATCGACAATGCCAGCACGTGTGGCATAGTGGATGAAGATAAATGCGATGATGATGATGGTTGGTAGGGCATAGGCTGCAAGCATGCCTGCGGTGGTGGCGCGCTTGGTTTGCAAGATGTGGCGCGCGTATAGTATGCTTGGCAGGTAGATGAGCACTATGAGCAGAATTAGTACGGGGATGAATCGCATGGGTGTTAAATGATTAGTGTATAGAAATGGTTTTATTGTTTTATAAAT
>JAFYMM010000258.1 GCA_017550055.1 Paludibacteraceae bacterium | reverse complement strand
TTTATGCTCGCAAGAGGCAGAGATGACGAGTACGGCAACTGCCACAAAGAGTAGTTTAATCATCGCTTTCATTGTACGCCTCCTTTATCCTCGCCAACGAGGGCATTGATAGTTGCTTGCACTTTTTCTTGTTGTTTCTTATCGAATTTAGGATTGCGGTTGTAGTTGTCGCAACCGATGAGCCACACGAGAGTGACTTCGGCCTTGGTAGGACCAATCCAGTGACGGCGTTTAGTGGCTTGCCAAACATATTGTCCGTCGATAGGAATATATTCGTAGTAGATACCAGTATGATAGCCAGCACCAACGACAAAGTCGATATTAAGCACACGGTGGATAGGCAATGATTAGCCATAAGAAGCACCAGCAGCCCAAGACCATTTAGGAGCGAGGAGACCTTTGCCACCGAACTCGAAGTCGTAGGTGAACAACTGTCCGTAGAGACCGACGTGGTGACCAGTGAGTGGTTTTTCTTTAGCAGCCTTGCCAAACCAATAGCGAGCCTCGACATCGCCACCATAGGTACGCCAATAGAATGCACTCTTGTCGCGTTTCCACCAAGCGTATTGCCAATTGGCAGAGAGCGAGAAGCCTGCGCCGAGATAGAACTCGATGCCAGCATTAGGTGTCATGGCAGCGTCGAAAAGCATGTTAGACTTGATTGCCATATAGAAAGGACGGCAAAGAAGGCTATCTTGTGCTTCGGCTACGGTTTCGACTGGTTGTGGTTCTGGTTGTGGTTCAGGAACAACAGTATCGACTGGCTCGGCAGGAGTGGTATCGACTGGTTGTTCGACTGGCACAAACACGATGTCCTCGAGCGAACGCATACGAGATGCCCAAACGTCGTAGTCGGATTTAGATATTTTTTCGTAAGAGATATTCAAATAGGTAGCACGAAGGAGTGGGAAAAGATTGTCTAACATATATTTATAGACCTCGCCATCGTTGACACGCATGAGGCGTTGCAATGGGTCAACTCCACCGAGACTGCCATCGGCACCTGTGGCAATAGTATTCAAAAGCTCCATCACATAATCGCGATGAGGGAGATTAGGGTCGTCTTGCGCAAGGTGAATGAGACCAGACCAGTCGCGACCGAGAGATTGTACGGCTTGGATAGAGTCAGGTAGCGGAGCATAGTCGGCAATATACTTGAACACCGAACGAGCACGACGCTCAGCCAAGCGGTTGTTGTAGGCACGGCTACCGTCGGGAGAAGCAGCACCAGAGAATGTGATAGATTTGATTTTATATACCGAATCGGAATTGAAAACATTTAGACTGTCGAGGATGAGACGAAGCGAGTGGTCGTTGTCGCGGAGGTCTAAATCCAATTCAGAGCTGTTTTTGTCGAAATATATTACAACCGAACGTTCGAATTGCGCATGAAGAGATGCACAACCGAAAATTAGGAATAATATGTATATTATTGTTTTTTTCATCGTTCAATTTTTTTGAGTGCCGAGCTGCTGATTTTTTCCACTCAGTTGCATTTTTTGCACACTCAACTGTTTTTTTTATTCGCTCAGCGGGTGCAAATATATAAATTTTTATTTTAATTCTGCTAGAAAATACTCAAAAAAAAAAAAAAAATACTAAATTTTGTTAAAAGTATAGACTTCTAGTGTGTTTATTGAGCATTTCAGTGGTCGAAATTTACCATTCAGTAGAGAAAACTTGACGAAATGGGTGAAATTTGTACACAAAAATGGGATTTTGTGCACTTCGGAGGCGATTTTTTGGGGGATTTTTTTTGAAATTTTTCGGGATTTTTCGGAAAATGGTGTTTTTTTGTGATTTTTCGCTATATTTTTCTCACAAATGTTTTTTGCCTCTCACGGAACTCTATCATTAATATCTCCCCACAAATTTAACAAATATCACGAATATTTATCGCTGCGCGATTTTTTTTTCTCCCACAAATTTCACTAATTGTCACAAATTATAATTTTTTCTCCCACAGATTACACAGATTGAAAAGATTTTTTCTTTTCTTTTTTTTGATTCGCTTGTTTAGGCTTTGCCTAAAACGTCGCTCTGCTGATT
>JAFYMM010000257.1 GCA_017550055.1 Paludibacteraceae bacterium | reverse complement strand
CTATATCTTTAGCTTCTGCGTTTTAGAAAAATTCACGTGAATAATATACTAAATTTGGTATTTCATTTGGTTGCAATCGATGTAAATGCTTTATTTCTTCAAGATAATAGTGTACCGCAAAATCACGAAAATATTTACCATCTTGTGTTTTTGCAACCCATTTCCAATTATCTAAATGTTCAAGATTTGGAAAGAACTGTTCCCATTCTTTAAGTCTGACATTTACAGGACGATATGTATCACCAATTTTAAGATAATTAGGAATAGTATTTGTGCGAAAAGCATAAATATGAGGTTCTACTCGTCCTACAATAATTTTATCAAGTAAAGAAGTTTCAATCATTTTTGTATTAAAGTGTGAAATTCGACAATTTCTATTGGTTCATCTATGTTTTTATCCCAACTTGCAACTAATTGGTAAACACCATTATGTTCGTGTATATCATTTTTTTTACATCCAAGGCATGGGATTGTTTTGTCTTGTGTTTCTATATCTTCAAATAGATTTTTAATACGTTCCCCTTTTATAATATTATCATGGCAAGAAAGAGGTAATACCATCTTAATTCCATCCATTTGGAAAATATTCCATGAAATGATTTTTGCAGCCAGCTTTATTATATTTTTGCTTGGTATAATTGGTTTTATATTATGTTTTTGTGCAAATTCTTTATAATAATCTTGAAATGTATAAAGTATAGCTTCACGAGCTAAAAGAAGATTATCGCCTTGCCATTCAAATCCATATGTAGATTTTAATGCAGCTAGCCCCCAAAAAAACCAATCTTTTTGAGTAGTTACATTTTCACTGACGATGCGTAATTTACGGTCTAATAAACCAACTCTTTTTAATAAATCATTGATAGGTTTACCTGTAGTTGTATCATATCGACTAACTAAATATGGTGCTTCGCCGCATGCTATCTCTAGTTGAGGTTCCAACACATAATCTTCCCATTTTTTATTATCAGGGAAGATTATTTTTTTATTATTTGGAATCCAATCATGAGAACCATTTGTATTAATAATTTCTGTATTAAAAACGTTTTTATATCCAAACCAAGCTTCGTCAATTATATTGTTCTGTTTGTTACAAATCCATGATGGGGTGAAAACTTCTGCTTTATCTTTAGTGCGTTTTTCTTGTTCTTCTTTTGTTTTAGAAGCGCGAGGACGAATGAGTGAATTATATATCCCTGTAATATTTTCTATTTGGATCTCATCAAAAAAACCAAAGCCATTACCTTCTTGTTCGTAATTGTCTGTTGCCCAATAAATATGATGTTCTTTGTGATGTTCTTTATTATTTCTATCATAAGCATGTTCGCGAAGTAGAATTAACAAAACATCTTTACCAAAATCCGCAATAATACCTTCTTCTTTTATGTCTATATCTGTATGAATCATGTTGGTTCTAAAATAAATGTAGAGAAATTTTATACTACGAATGTTTTATTTAATTGTATGTGCAAAAATACAAAAAATATTTGAATTTTGCAAAGAGATATTTGTTATTTCATAAATAGCATTTATAAATTGTTGCTACAAGTATATAATGTGTTTTTGATAGGTTTTGTTAAAAATATAAAACTTTTGACAGAATACACACTGTGAGTGGGTATGGGGTGTGACTGTTTTCTTGCTTGCAGGTTGCTTGAGGGTATTTAGAGGGTAGTACACACTGAGAGTGGGTATTTTTGCTCAAAATTTGGAGTTTTGTGTTTGAAGATTGTCAAGATTATCAAGATTATCAACTTTGTTACTTTGTTATTTGTAAATTTGAGATGTGGAGAGTTGAAAAAATTAAAGAAATTATTGAAGAATACTATTAAAAAAAAACGCGTACATTATTAATAATATTTATATATAATGTGTATATATATTTTTATATATTTTTTCTTATAGTTGAGATGTGAGATTATCACTTTTTAGGTCGTGATAAAGTTGATAAAGTTGATAATCTTGATAAAGTTCGCCTATTCTTCGATTCGAAATAGTCCTATGACTAATGCAAGATGTCGGATTTCGTTTTTTGCGATTCGGATTGGTGCGTAGTCGGGATTTTCGGATTTGAGGAGTAGGGTGTCTTCGCCATTGGGGTCGATGCATAGTCGTTTAATCATTGCGCCTTGTTCGGAATCTATGACATAGATTTTGCCCCATTGAATGAATTGATGGTCAAGAACGTAACGACAAATTACCATATCGCCACTCTCGTAGCGTGGTTTCATTGAATCGCCATAAATTTGTATTATGAAATCGGCTTTTTCGCCAAACATATCGGGGATGGTATAGTGCGGACAACCAGCAAATGTTTCGCCTGCTTGGTCCCATCCGTTCGGACCTGCAAAGGCTTTGGTTGTGATGAGTGGTATTTTTTTGTTTTCGGCTTGACGCAACATCTCTCCTTTGCCCAAAATGAGCCAATCGGGCGAGATTTCTGAAAAATTAGATAAAATTTCATTGATTTGAGCGCCACCAAATTCGCTTTCTAATGATTTTCCCAATAGGTTAGGGTAGGAGATTTTTGTAATTTCGCAAAATTGTCGTTTTGTAATATCTTTGTATTCAAGATATTGCAAAATGCGTTTTTTTGTTTTTGCAAGTTGTTCCATTTTGCTATTGTATGAATAAAATTTTATATATAATTTTGCAATGTCAATTTACAAGACAGGGAGACAAGATGACAGGAAAAAACTTATGTTATTCTCCCACAATTAATTTATCTCCCACAGATAACACAGATTTATAAGATTTTTATTATCTCACTCTCTCGATTCGCTCGTTTTAGGCTTTGCCTAAAACATTGCTCGTCGGATTTACATAGATTTATAAATAATGCATCTTATTCTCTCACAAATGGCATAAATTAGCACAAATAAATTAGATGTTTATAAAAAAATGGACCATTTGTAAAATTTGGGGGCAATAAAAATAATGTCTTAATGTATAAAAAAATCTATTTCTGGGTGCAAAGTTAATGCTTTTTTTGCATATAATCAAATATTTGGATATTTTTTTACATTTTTAACTATAAAATTTTATTTATTATGAGTACAAAAAAGATTAAATCTATTGCGGACATTGAGAGTCCGGAGCAACGTGAGATTGCGGTTGCTGTTGCTAACTATGCTATGAAATCGGCTGCGTTGACACAGGGGAATGTGTCGCTCAATCAGGAGTTGGTGGAGACGCGCGATAGGCACGAGGCTGAGTTGAAATCGTTGAAACCTGACAGAGATAATGCGCTGTCGGAGGTGCAGAAGATTGCGGAAACGAATCGTAAGAAATTGTTTGTCCGTGGAGCCAAGAGCCTTCGCACTTCGTTTGGTGTGGTGGGATTTCGTAAAAAACGAATGACTTTTTCGCTCAAGCCTGGCGAAACGACCGAAAAGGTGCTACAACGATTGAAGCAGAGGAGGCCTGACTTGGTGGTTACGAAAGAGGTGGTATCGAAAAATCGACTTTATTCTGCTCGCCATGATGAGGGCTTCCGTGAGTTGATGGATGAGGTGGGTTTGCAAATCAATGAGGATGAAAATTTTTATGTAAAATTGAACGATTGACAGACGACAGTCAACAGACAACAGACAACGGTCAATAGTCAATGGTCAACAGTCAACAGTCTACAGTCAACGGTCAACAGACAATAAATGACTGTAGACACGACTGAAAGGAGTAATTCATGTTCTCATGTCTAAAAAAAAAAACAAAAAACAAAATCTATGATTACTTTTGCGAAGAAATGGGAGGGGATGTTGCCTCCGATAATGAATAAGATATTACAAAATTCGAGTTCGCTGGCGGATGCGGATATGATGCTACTGACGGCTATGGCTTCGATGTCGGCGTGTTTGCCGAATGTGCAGGGGCTGTACAAAAAACGAGTGGTCTATCCAAATCTTTTTCTTTTCATCTCGGCACCTGCCTCGGCTGGTAAGGGTAGGCTGATGATGGCGAAAAAGATTGTCGAGCCTATCCATCGT
>JAFYMM010000256.1 GCA_017550055.1 Paludibacteraceae bacterium | reverse complement strand
TCTCAGCGAAGCTGGTCGTTATATCGACACCATCCGCGATGGTGTATGCACCGAAATTCATACTCTCGACCTCACAACCAATCGCACCTACAACTTCCGTGAGCATGTATTTATCTGTAAAGGCGACAAATACAACTTCCGTGGTCAGATTCTCACCAAGCCAGGCATATATGGTGATACACTCATCAGTTCTAATGGTTGCGACAGTATCTATGAGGTGATACTCAACCTCGTGCCAGTCTATATCATCGAGAGCGAAGCCACTATCTGCGATGTAGAGAGCTACTATTTCCGAGGCAAAAAACTCCGTCACGAAGGCATCTATTACGACACACTCTCTACGGGGCAAGGTTGCGATAGTATCTATCGATTGAAACTCAACGTATTGCCAACATTGCGAGTTGATACCACCTACACACAGATATGTATCAACGACACCGTCCATTTTGGCAGACAAGTCATCACCCAATCAGGCATTTATTACGACACCATAGCCGTAGATTCTGCCCATTGTGGACTCCGCATCCTTGTGCTTGAGGTGGTTCACCCTACGTCGATAGTCGAAGCATCGGTAGGCGCAGTGTGTGCCGACGACGAGATTTATCTGGTCAACTATAACTATAGTGGCCCCGTGCCAACTAGCTATAGCCTCTACTATGACAATAAAGCCAAATCGCAAGGCTTTGTCGATGTCATCGACCGCCCTTACGATGGCTATATCTACGACTCATTGCCTCACTCGGTCGAAGCTCCATATCAGTACATTCGTCCCGACAACTACACGGTAGTCATAGAGTTTAAAAACGACATTTGCAACGACACCATCTATAGCTATACCATGCCACTGCTCATACGCTATCCGTCGTGGGTGCTCGAGCAGAAGTGGAACGACGTGGTGGCCGTACTCAATGAGAACAACAATGGAGGTTACCGATTCTCATCTTACGAGTGGCGACGCAATGGCAATTTAGTTAGCCGAGCCGACCGTTCTTATATCTATTTGCCTTACGACATGCAACCGGGCGACATCATAGAGGCATACCTCACACGCGAAGGCGAAGACTATGCCATCCCTACCTGTCCGCTCAGCATAGTCAACAACAACGAAAAGCAAGAGACCGAAGTACCAGTGCTCATAGGTTTCGACAATCCAAAGCGCGTACGCCTACAGGCTAAGCTTTCGGGCAGATATCATCTCTACAGCTCGTCGGGTCAACTCTTTGATTCGGGCGACTACTCCGAAGGCGAAACAACACTCGGTTTTGATAGCGCACCTCGAGGGATATACTTCATGCGATTCGAACTCTCCGATGGTTCAATATATACACAAAGCGTCATTTTATAATTGACGCTTTGTTTTTTTATAGAGAAAAAAAACTGCATTTGTCTATATCAATAAAAATTAGTAAATTTGCAAGGTGAATTATTATATTCGGTATATTATGCAGTATTGGATTATAAACATATTAAGTGGATTTCTTATCAGTGGCTTCATGTCGGGTATATTGATACCTCAAGTGCTGTTGATAGCCTTTCGTAAAAAATTGTTCGACGAGGTTGACGAGCGCAAAATACATCGCCTACCCATCCCTCGTCTTGGAGGTTTGGTCTTTACGCCAATAATATTGTTTGTCTTTGCGCTGTTGTTGTGCTTCAATCTTTGGTTGGGTTACTATGGCATCCTCTCCGATTTGTCCTACAACGTAGGTGTGTTCGGAGCAGCCATGTGTGGCATCATCTTGCTCTATTTGGTGGGCATAGCCGACGACTTGGTGGGCGTGCGCTATCGAGCAAAATTCATTGTGCAGGTAATCAGTGGCATAGGCTTAGTGATGTCGGGCGTGTGGTTCCGCAATTTCTATGGCTTTTTAGGCATCGAGGGGTTGAATGAGGTAGTCGGAGGCGTGTTAGCTGTAGTGTTAGTGGTATTTATAATCAACGCAATCAACATGATAGATGGTCTCGACGGCTTAGCGTCGGGCTTGAGTGCAGTGGCATGTCTCTACTATGGCATCACGTTCTGGGGCATCCATCTCTACTCCTATTCGTTGTTGGCATTCATCACATTAGGAGTCATCGTGTCGTTTTTCTATCACAACGTATTTGGCAATGCCGAGAAACAGAAAAAAATCTTTATGGGCGACACCGGCTCGTTGACCATAGGATTCATACTTTCGTTGTTGAGCATCAAAATAGTTACCATTCCAGCGTCAGGTATTGTTTGGGCATATCATCCGTTGGTAGTAGCCTTTGCGCCACTCATGATACCATGCCTTGACGTCATTCGAGTCTTCTTCCACCGATTGCGCACAGGCAAAAATCCATTTATGCCCGACAACAACCACATCCATCACAAACTCTTGCTGTTAGGATTAGATATGCGCACAGCGATGGTAACACTCCTATTTGCTTCTTTGATTTGTTCGATGTCTAATTTGTGGATATCGCAATATATCGAAATACATACACTGTTGTTGATGAATTTAGGTTTGTATGGCGGTGTGAATATGTTTATTACATATCGTATTAAAAAGAAAAAAATTGAGAGATAAAAACTAAAAAACAGTATAAAATATGGAATTAAAAGACGTTAAAATTGCAGTAATCGGCTTAGGCTATGTAGGTTTGCCTTTAGCGCGTCTTTTTTCAACAAAATACAAAACCGTTGGCTTCGATATGAATGCAGATCGTTGTGCTGCCCTCATGGCTGGTCACGACGCAACGCTCGAGGTTAGCGACGAACTGTTGCACGATGCCATCCACAATCATGGCTTCCTCTGTACGTCGGATATCAATGATATTCGCGACTGCAATTTCTATGTTGTAGCTGTGCCAACGCCAGTCGATGAGAACCACAATCCCGACCTCTCGCCGCTCTATCAAGCATCCGAAACCGTAGGGCAAGTCATCTCGCGTGGCGACATCGTTGTTTACGAATCCACCGTCTATCCCGGCGTTACAGAAGAGGAGTGCCTCCCAGTCGTAGAGCGCGTGTCAGGGCTTAAATTCAACACCGATTTCTTCGCTGGCTACTCACCCGAGCGCATCAATCCAGGCGACAAAGTGCATACAGTCGAAAATATCAAGAAAGTCACCTCAGGCTCCACACCCGAAATCGGACGCTTAGTCGATGCAGTCTATTCATCTGTCATCGTAGCAGGCACCCACCTCGCACCATCTATTAAAGTAGCCGAAGCCTCGAAAGTCATCGAAAACTCACAACGCGACATAAACATCGCCTTCGTCAACGAACTCTCTAAAATCTTCACATCCCTCGGCATCGACACCTACGACGTACTCGACGCCGCAGGCACCAAGTGGAACTTTATCCCTATGCGACCAGGCCTTGTTGGAGGGCATTGTATAGGCGTTGACCCCTACTATCTTGCGCAGTGCGGACAGCGTCATGGCTACTATCCTGAGATTATTCTTGCCGGTCGTCGCATGAACGATGGTATGGGCGAGTACGTAGCCGACCGAGTAGTCAAACTCATGCTCAAGAAAGGCATCTCAGTTCTCGATTCTCATTTTATGTTGTTAGGATTAACATTCAAAGAGAACTGTCCCGATGTGCGCAACACCAAAGTGATTGATATTATCCACCATCTCGAGCAGTATAACGTGCAAGTCACCATTTTCGACCCAATGGCCAATGCCGAAGTCGCACGCAGTGAGTATGGCGTAGAGGTAGTGAAT
>JAFYMM010000255.1 GCA_017550055.1 Paludibacteraceae bacterium | reverse complement strand
GAGGTGCTTTCATCATTGTTTATTTGTTGTGTGTGTTGTTTTTGGGAGTTCCTGCTTTGCTGTCGGAATTGTCGCTTGGATATATTGGTCGTAGTAACGGGATTGGGGCGATGCGTAATATTACGGGAAATAATCGTTGGGGTATCATCGGTATATTAGGATTTTTAGGCTCGTTCATTATTCTTGGATTCTATTTTGTGGTGGCTGGCTGGAGTTTGGAGTTCGTTTATCAGTCGGTTATGGGAGAGTTTGTGGGACAATCGGGCGAGGTGATAACTCAGAATTTTGATACATTCCGTTTTGATACATGGCGACCTTATTTGTGGATAGTTGCGTTTATTGTGTTGACAGCTGGGGTGTTGTATGCAGGAGTGGAGAAGGGTATTGAGAAATGGAGTAAAGTGTTGATGCCTATGTTGTTTGCTATTGTGGTTTATCTCTGTGTGTATTCTATATTCTTGCCTAATTCGAGTGCTGGATATAAATTTTATTTCGATTTTGATTTCTCTAAAATTACGGCAGATGTGATTATTGCTGCCTTGGGGCAAGCATTTTTCTCGTTGAGTCTTGGTATGGGGGCAATGATGATTTATGGGTCGTATATTGAGAAAGGTACGAATTTGGCTAAAACATCGATACAGATTGCATCGTTAGATACTTTAGTAGCTATTTTAGCCGGATTGGTTGTGTTCCCAGCAGTGTTTTCTTATGGTATTGACCCTGCGGCAGGACCTCAGTTGGTGTTTATCACATTGCCAACCGTATTTGCGCAGATGACAGGGGGATATTTCTTTTCGGTATTTTTCTTCTTGTTGGTGGCAGTGGCGGCATTGACATCTACTATTTCTATTCTTGAGGTGCAGATTGCAACTGTGGCAGAGGAGTTTAAGATGAACAGAAAATTGTCGTTAGTTTTGATGTCGGTGGTTATGTTGGTAGTGTGCAGTATGTGTTCTTATTCGTTGATTCCGATTGAAGAGGGTAACGAGTTGACTTTGTTTGGAAAGTCGATGTTTGATATTTGTGATATTTTGACATCTTATATAATTCTTCCGCTTGGAGGGTTGTTGATTATGTTGTTTTTGGGGTGGTTTTATAAAAAAGAGGATTTGCACTATATATTGGTGGTAGAAACGAAGTGTAGTGAGGGATTGTTTAAGATTTATTATTTCTTCTTGCGATTTATAGCTCCATTGTTGTTGTTGGTTGTATTTTTGCAACAACTTGGGGTGTTTTAGGTAGAGTGAAAGAAATAGAGATAAAGGAGAAGGGCGTGTTGCTCTTCTCTTTTTTTTGTGTTTGGAGTGAGGGTGTGGGGAGTTGGGAGATAGGGTGTAGTATATTTGTAGGTTGCTTTATGGTATATTTATAGTATGTTTATGGTATATTTATCCTATATTTATGGTATGTTTATAGTATATTTATAGTATGTTGTAAGTTTTTGTTTGTTTAAGGTGTCTATTTATTTGTGTATATTGAAAAAAAATAGTATCTTTGTAGATTGATAAAAAACTATTTTGATTATGGAAAATAATTACCCAAAAGTAGCCATAATGGGTGGTGGTTCGTTTGCCACCGCAATAGCAAAGATAGTGATGGAGAATGTGCCAGAGATTATTTGGTATATGCGTCGTGAAGACCAAATAGCTGAGTTTAAGCGAGTAGGGCATAATCCTTCGTATCTTTCGGCAGTTTCTTTTGATTTAGATAGAATAAAATTTACAAGTAAAATAAATGTTGCAGTAGCGGAGGCAGATATTTTGTTTTTTGCCACACCTTCGCCATTTTTGAAGTCGCATTTGAAGAAATTGCGTCGCAGAATTGATAGTAAAATTATTGTAACGGCGATTAAGGGTATTGTGCCAGATGAAAATCTTGTGATTTCGGATTATTTCAACAAGTTCTATGGTGTGCCAGAGGAGCATGTTGTGGCGTTGAGCGGTCCGTGTCATGCAGAGGAGATTGCGTTGGAGCGTACGTCGTATTTGACTATTGCTTGTCTTGACAGAGAGGTGGGTCGTTTGATTTCGTCGATTGTGGGTGGAGATTATTTGCGCACATCGTTGAGCGAGGATATATATGGCGTGGAGTATGGCGCTGTGCTTAAGAATGTTTATGCTATTGCGGCAGGTATTTGTCATGGTTTGAAATATGGCGACAACTTCCAAGCTGTGCTTGTGTCGAACTCAATTCAAGAGATGAATAGATTTTGTAATGCTGTGCATCCGTTCCACCGTAATGTGCAAGAGAGTGTGTATTTGGGCGACTTGTTGGTTACGGCATATTCTAAATTCTCGCGTAACCGTACATTCGGTTCGATGATTGGTAAAGGTTATTCGGTGAAAACCGCTCAGATGGAGATGGAGATGATTGCAGAGGGGTATTATGGCACGAAATGTATTCACGAAATCAATGAAAAATATCAGGTGAATATGCCTATTCTTGATGCTGTGTTTGCAATTCTCTACGAACGTCGTTCGCCTGCAATAGTGATGAAAGAATTGATTAAACAATTGATGTAAAATAGATATAAGATACAAGACTATTTTTTTTATTTAAGACAGAATGACATAAAGACATAATTACTCCTTTTGGTCGTGTCTTTAGTTGATTGTTAATTTTTATCTTTTTACATGTGCCTTGCTGAAACTAAAGTTTCATCTTGGCAAAAGAATGACAGATTTATAAATGTAATTTTAAATATGTTTTTATGTCATTAAGCCTAAAAAATTAAATATTTAAAACAAATACTAAAAATATGATTAAGTTTGATGCTAAAAAAGCCTATGGTTTTATTAATGAAGAGGCTGTAAAAGGTTATAAACAAGCTGTGGCGGATGCTCAAGCGGCATTGCACAATGGAACAGGTAAGGGTAATGATTTTCTTGGTTGGTTGACTTTGCCTGCTGACTTGACAGATGAGTTGTTGACAGATATTGAAAACGTTGCAGAGGCTTTGCGCAGAGAGTGTGAAGTTGTTGTGGTTGTGGGTATTGGTGGTTCGTATCTTGGAGCGAAAGCAGTGATTGATGCGTTGAACAATAGCTTCGATTGGTTGCAACGCGACCGCAAAAATCCAGTAGTAGTGTATGCAGGTCAGAATATTGGCGAGGATTACCTCTATGAACTTCAAGAGATGTTGAAAGGCCGTCGTTTTGGTATCGTGTCAATCTCGAAATCAGGAACAACGACAGAGCCAGCACTTGCGTTCCGTATGTTGAAAACACAACTCGAAGAGCAAGTGGGCAAAGATGTAGCTAAGGATTTGATAGTTTGTATCACAGACCGTAGTCGTGGTGCGTTGCGCACATTGGCAACACAAGAGGGATATAAAACATTTGTGATTGAAGATAATGTGGGAGGTCGTTTTTCGGTGTTGACACCAGTGGGTTTGTTGCCAATAGCAGTGGCAGGTTTCAGTATCAGAGAGTTTGTGAATGGCGCACGTCGTATGCAAGAAGCTTGCGGATTGGAAGTAGAGTTTGAAAATAACCTTGCAGCACAATATGCAGCAGTGCGTAATGAATTGTATCGTTCGGGCAAAAAAGTTGAGATATTGGTTAACTTCCATCCTAAATTGCACTATGTATCAGAGTGGTGGAAACAACTCTATGGCGAGAGCGAAGGTAAAGAGGGTAAAGGCATATTCCCAGCATCAGTTGACTTTACAACAGACTTGCACTCGATGGGACAATATATTCAAGACGGCGAA
Organism: Paludibacteraceae bacterium; assembly: GCA_017550055.1. Lineage (GTDB taxonomy): Bacteria > Bacteroidota > Bacteroidia > Bacteroidales > Paludibacteraceae > Aphodosoma. The sequence goes on along the minus strand of JAFYMM010000255.1, from coordinate 5,899 downwards.
CGCACATTGTTTGAAACAGTGATTTCGGTAGAAACAATGGAGCATGAGGTAAGAGTGCCAGCGAATGAGGCTAATCTTGACGGACTCAACTTCTTGGCAGGTCGTCGTGTGGATGAAGTGAACAAAATGGCAGAACTCGGCACTATGCTTGCGCACGTGGATGGTGGAGTGCCTAACTTGAAAATCACATTGCCACGTTTGAATGAGTATTATCTTGGAGAATTGCTCTATTTCTTCGAAAAAGCATGTGGTATAAGCGGTTATATACTTGGAGTTAATCCATTTGACCAACCGGGTGTAGAGGCATATAAAAAGAATATGTTTGCATTGCTCGACAAACCAGGCTACGAAGAAGCATCAAAAGCGATTAAAGCAAGAATCTAAGATAAAAGACAAGAAGACAGGAAGACACGAAAATAATATTTTATAGACATAAATTATCACAAATTATTCGTAAATTATAATTAATGGATAATTAGCTGAAATTTGCGTAAAAAAATAGATTCATGTCCTCAGGTTTAAAAAAATAATATGAAAATAGTAATTCTTGGTACTGCATATCCTTATCGAGGAGGTTTGGCTACGTTTAATGAGCGTCTTGCGCGTCAGTTTCAGGCAGAAGGGCATGATGTAGAGGTTGTAACGTTTACGTTGCAATATCCGTCATTCCTATTCCCCGGCAAAACGCAATATTCAAATGAAATGGCTCCAGCCGATTTGAGTATTAAACGTTGGGTAAATTCGTGTAATCCGTTTAATTGGGTGAGTGTAGGTCGAAAAATTCGTAAAATGCAACCCGATATGCTTATCACTTGCTATTGGATGGCATTTTTTGCTCCTTGTTATGGTATCATCGAACGCATAGTGAAAGGCAACGGTAAAACTCGTTGCGTGGCATTGGTTCATAATATGATACCACACGAACCAAGTATGTTGGATAAGATGTTTGCACCATATTATGTGGCTTCGACCGATGCCTTTGTGGCTTTGTCGGATAGCGTAGTGCGAGATATAGATGAATTGGATAAACATTCTAAACCAAAAACATTTTGTCCACACCCAATTTATGACCATTATGGAGATAGAATGTCGAAAGCAGAGGCATGCGAGGCGTTGGGATTGGATGTATCTAAGGACTATATGTTGTTTTTTGGCTTAGTAAGAGCATACAAAGGGCTTGACTTATTGTTAGATGCATTCGGCAAGATGCATGCGCAGATGCCTAATTTGCGATTGCTTGTGGCAGGTGAGTTTTACGAACAAGAGGAGGCATATCGTAAGCAAATTGAAGATAATGGTTTGACAGACAAAGTGGTAATTCGCAATGAGTTTATCCCAGACGCCGATTTGCGTAAATATTTCGGTGCAGCTAATTTGATAGTGCAACCATATAAGACAGCTACGCAAAGTGGAGTGACGCAAGTGGCATTCCATTTTGAAAAACCAATGTTGGTGACTAATGTGGGCGGTTTGGGCGAGATAGTGCATGACCATGCTATGGGTTATGCCGTAGAACCTAATGCCGAAGCCATAGCCGAAGCCATAGTTGACTATTACGAAAACAAACGACAAGAGGATTATACACAATATCTTATACTCGAAAAAGAGAAATATTCGTGGAGTCGATTGACAAAGGTATTTTTGAACCAACATTCTAAAGCATAAATTATTAATTTGATGAATATAGCAGTAGTATTAGCAGGAGGCGTAGGGGCTCGCGTAGGAGGGGCAGTTCCAAAGCAGTTGTTGCCATTGGGCGATGGTCGCACTGTGTTGGAGCATTCGGTTGATGCCTTTGAGCATGCCGATTGTATTGATGAGGTGTGTGTGGTTATGCATCCAGATTATATTGCTACTGTAGAGGAGATGATAGCCAAAAATAGTTGGCAGAAGGTAAAGCACGTTATTTCTGGAGGTAAGGAGCGTTGGGAGTCGAGCGTGAATGCTATTAGATTGTATCAAGGGCAGTTGTCAGGTGTAGAGATGGCTGAATCTAATATATTATTGCACGATGCAGCGCGTCCGTTTGTGTCAGAAAAGATAATATCGGATGTGTGTAGAGCCTTGGTTGATCATGAGGCAGTAGTGGTGGCTGTGCCATCGACTGACACCGTATATGAAATGCAAGATGGATGCGTGGCTCGAATACCAAATCGTTCGACCATAATGCGCGCACAAACGCCACAAGCATTTCGACTTGGACTGATAGCAAGGGCGTATGAAACAGCCCTTAATAGTGGAAATATGCAAGTGACTGACGATTGTGGGGTGGTGTTTAACTATATGACAAATCAGCCAATCCACATCGTTGCTGGAGAGGAACAAAATAAAAAAATTACATTTAAAGAGGATATATAATTATTACACTTTTTGTGTAGCACTTTTTATGCTGTGTGTATAAATTGTTAATTATGAGTGAACTAAATAATCCTTTTCTGCTATATGGTTATGTGGACCCTATTTATTTCTGTGATAGAGTGCAAGAAACAAAGGATTTGATTTCTGCGTTAAAAAATGGGAGAAATGTAACTTTAATGAGCCCACGTCGTATGGGAAAGACGGGGTTAATCTTTAATGTCTTTCATCAATTACAAGCAGAACAAGATGTGGCGTGTTTTTATATTGATATATTTTCTACAAAATCATTAGAAAGTTTTGTTAAAACATTTGCTTCTGCGGTTGTAGGAAAATTAGATACACCATCGCAGCGAGCAGAAGGATTTGTTCAACGATTTTTTCAAGGATTACGTTTAACTTTTACGACTGATATATTTACAGGTAATCCTCAAGTAGAATTAGATTTTCAACCTGAACAAACCGAAACGACATTAGAACAGATATTTGCATATTTAGTTCAATCTAAAAAAGAGTGCTATATTGCAATTGATGAGTTTCAACAAATATTGGAATATCCAGAAAAAAATGTAGAGGCTCTTTTGCGTAGCTATGTTCAATTTTGTCCTAATGTACATTTTATTTTTTCGGGAAGTAAACAGCATTTAATGTTAGATATATTTTCATCTGCGAAGCGACCTTTTTTTCAAAGTACAGAAAAGATGAATTTATATTCAATAGATGAAAGTGCATATTATGATTTTGCATCTTATTGGATGAAAAAGAAAAATATAGAATTATCGAAAGATATATTTCATTCTTTGTATCAGCAATTTGACGGGCATACATGGTATTTACAATATGTACTAAATGTATTATATTCAGATTCACAGTCTGAAGTAACTAAAGAGGATTTGAGAAATATAATTTGTCGTATAGTGCAACGTGAAAAAGAGGCTTTTCAGGTAATATATAACCAATTAACAGATAATCAAGTTTCTTTATTAAAGGCAATAGCGAAGGAGGGGGTAGTTAAAGCAATTAATGCAAGTGAATTTATTAAAAAATATAGATTAAAAGGTAGTAGTAGTGTAAATAAAGCATTGGAATATTTAATTAAAAACGAAATCGTTTATCATACATCCGAAGGATATATTGTTTATAATAGATTTTTTGCTATATGGTTAAGTTCTTTGGTGTGGTAGAGAAAATATTAGGTTAAAAATTACGTTTAAAGAGGATATATAATAAGTATGCAAGCAATTATTTTAGCAGCAGGGATGGGTAAACGCCTTGGAGATTTGACCAAGAGCAATACCAAGTGTATGATTGAAGTGGGTGGAGAAACACTTATTAGCCGACTTTTACATCAGTTGGATAAACAACATTTGAGTCGTATTGTGCTTGTTGTTGGTTATAAGGCTCAAGAGTTAAAAGATTATCTTGCTACTATACGTATTGAAACTCCTATTGAATTTGTTGAGAATGTTGTATATGACAAAACAAATAATATTTATTCGCTTTATTTAGCAAAGGATTATCTAACACAAGAGGATTCTCTTTTGTTTGAGTCTGATTTGATATTAGAGAATGCTGTTATTGAGAAATTATTAAATCATCCATACCCTGATTTAGCATTAGTTGATAAATATGAGAGTTGGATGGATGGTACGGTAGTGACTATTGATGATGAAAACCGCATACAGCGTTTTATTCCTAATAGTCAATTTAAGTATGAAGAGATACCTACATACTACAAAACTGTAAATGTTTATAAGTTCTCGCAACACTTTTCGTCACATATGTATGTTCCTTTTTTGGAGGCATATTGTACTGCGTTGGGTAAGAACGAATACTACGAACAAGTGTTGCGGGTAATAACAATGCTTGATAATTCGGGGATGCGTGCGTTGCCTTTGACAGGTGAACAATGGTATGAAATAGATGATATACAAGATTTAGATATTGCTGAATCTATTTTTACAGAAAAACAATATGATTTGCTTTGTTCACGTTTTGGGGGTTATTGGCGTTATCCTCATATGTTAGACTATTGCTATTTGGTAAATCCATATTTTCCAAATCAGCGTTTGTGTGATGAATTATCGGCAAGTTTCCAACGTCTTTTAGTTGAATACCCATCCGGACAAAGAGTTAATAATTTATTGGCGGCAAAAGATTTTGGTGTAAAACAAGATTTTATTATTGTTGGTAATGGTGCAGCTGAGTTAATTAAGGTTTTATTTGAGCAATTGCAAGGTAGAGTTGGAGTAGTACGTCCTACTTTTGAGGAATATCCTAATCGCCTTAAGCCAGAGCAAGTAGAAGTTTATCAAGCACAAGCCCCAGATTTTAATTATACAGCAGATAATTTGATAAATTATTTTTCTAGCAAAAATATTAATACTTTGTTGTTGATAAATCCAGATAATCCAACTGGTAATTATATATCTTTTTCGGAGTGTTTTCGTTTGGCTCAATGGTGTTTAGATCGTGATATATTGTTTGTTTTGGATGAGAGTTTTATTGATTTTTCTGAAGAACATCCTACGTTTATTAAGAATGAAATACTTGAACAATATCGTAATCTTGTAGTATTAAAGAGTATATCTAAATCATATGGCGTGCCAGGTTTGCGTTTAGGTGTGTTGGCTTCTTCTAATGCTGAGATTATGTCAATGCTTCGTCGTTCGGTTTCTATTTGGAATATTAACTCGTTCGCTGAGTTTTTCTTGCAGATATTGGGTAAATATGAGAGTGCTTATCTAGGTGCTATGGAAGAGTTTCGTGCTGAACGCAAACGCTATGTGGAAGACCTTAAGACTATTGATTATTTACGAGTGATACCTTCTGAGGCTAATTATTTGCTTTGTGAGGTTTGTCCTCCTCATTCTCCTCGTGAATTGGCTATTCGTTTATTAAAAGAGCATAATATCTTGATAAAAGATTGTACTTCTAAGTGTAGTGGTCCGTATATTCGTTTAGCAGTACGCTACACAGCCGATAATATTAAGTTGGTAAATGCTTTGAAAGATTTATAAATGAGCAATCTAAAAAAAATATGTATATGTGGCGGTGGTGGCTTAGGTCATACTTGTGCAGCTGTTTTATCTTCTCACGATGGTATTGAGGTTAGTCTCTATACTCAACGACCTAATAGTTGGAATACTGATTTCATTGTTAATGCACCAGATAAACAATTTAAAGGACGTTTATTTGCTATAAGCAATAATCCAGAGGAAGTAATTTCTAATGCTGATATTATATTATTATGTCTTCCTGCTTTTTTGGTTGAATCTACGCTGGTTGAAATAAAGCCTTATCTATCGTCTAATGCTATAGTTGGGTCTGTTGTAGGCAATACAGGATTCTTTTTGTTTGCACATAAAATATTTACTGAAACTCCAATTGGATTATTTGCTTTTCAACGAGTTCCTTATATATCTCGAGTGGTTGATTATGGTAAAGAGGCTTTACTTCTTGGTTATAAAGACGAATTGTTGATGGCAACTGAAAATATTATTGACCCTCAATCTTTTTCTGTCCAAATAAGCCGTTTGTTCCG
>JAFYMM010000254.1 GCA_017550055.1 Paludibacteraceae bacterium | reverse complement strand
GGTGAGTCCACTAGCTCCCAACACGACAAACATAATCATAGCATTGCTAGCTTTCTGCTTGTCAGGATTGATGGCTTGCAGTTCGCCCATTGCCTTAAGTCCCATAGGTGTAGCGGCGTTGTCAAGCCCAAGCATATTGGCAGCAAAATTCATAAACATGGTGCCGTAGACGGGGTTACGGTTAGGGATTTCGGGAAATATTCGTCGAAAAAAAGGTGCAACACCTCTAGATAGTGTATCAACAACTCCTCCTTGTTGGCCGATGTTGAGGATGCCCATCCAAAGTGCGAGTATACCTGTGAGTCCGATGGAAATCTCAAATCCATTTTTAGCAGCAGCGAAGGTCGAGTTGAGTATTTCGCTGAATATTTCTGTTTGCCCAAACGCAAAGAACTGAACACAGCCCATAATGGCTGCGAGCAGAATAAGTCCTATCCAAATATAATTTAGTATCATTTCGAGCACAAAGGTACAACTTTTTTTGCATATATCAAAAAAAAATTGTACTTTTGCAGGCCTTTATGAAGAAAAAAGAGTATTTATATCGTGTTTGTTCTTGGTTGAAGCATCAATTGACCGCCTGGAATACGGGTGGCGAGGGGATACATTCGCCATATTTGTTTGAGTGGGTAAGGATGGTGATGTCTGACACGCACGCGTATTATATATGGAGTCGAATAGAGGGTGTTCGCAGAAAGATGTTGGAAAGTGACGTTGTGGTAAATTATGTGGATTATGGAAGTGGAAGTAAACAGATGTGTGAGGGTTTGAGAAGTGAACGACTTGTGAAGGATATAGCAAATAAGAGTGTGTCGCGGCGAAAGAAAGCGCAAATGTTGTTTCGATTGGTAAATTGGTTGGGTCATCAAATGCGTTGTGGAGAAAAGGGAATGTCGATTGTGGAGTTAGGGACAAGTTTGGGTGTGACTACATCCTATTTGGCGAGTGTAGATAGTCGTGATAGAGTGTTGACATACGAGGGGTGTGAGGATGTTGCGAAATTGGCATCTGAGAATTGGAATGTATTGGGGTTGAATAATATAGAGTGTTGTGTGGGTGAGATTGATATTGAGAAGTTAAGGGTGAAGATAAACGAAATAGGGGTAGATGTTGCGTTTGTGGATGCGAATCATACGTATGACGCAACCTTGAAGTATTTTGGTGTATTGGCTGATGGCGTGCATTCAAAGAGTGTGGTGGTGGTAGATGATATTCATTATAGTGCAGAGATGGAAGAAGCGTGGAAGGCTATTTGTGCGGATGAGCGCGTAACTACAACGATGGACTTATATGATATGGGGCTGGTGTTTTTTGATAAACATTATTGGCGTAGACATTATAGGATGAGGTTGTAGTTTTTGAAGTGTTGAGTAATGTGCGGGGGACTCGGTATTGACTCGTAATGAACCCGTTATAAACCCGTAAATGAAAAGTAAATATATGTGATTATGAATATATACACCAAAGGAGGCGATAAGGGTCGCACCTCGTTGGCGAGTGGACAACGAGTAGCTAAATCGGATATGCGTTTGGAGGCTTACGGAACTATTGATGAGTTAAATAGTTTTGTGGGTTTATTGCGTAGTTCATTGAATGGTTTGAACGGAGACTGGATTGGTGATGTGGATGTTCAGTTGGGCTGGGTTCAGAATCGTTTGTTTGATGTGGGTGCGATACTTGCAGGTGCTCCTATGGAGTTCGGGGAGTGTAATGTTGAGCGATTGGAGAATTGGATGGATGAGATGGATGCACAATTGCCTGTTTTGAAGGAGTTTGTTTTGCCCGGAGGCAGTGAGGAAATTTCTCGTTGTCATGTGTGTAGGTGTGTGGCTCGTAGGGCGGAGCGATGTGTGGTAAGATGTATAGAAAATGATGAAAAAAGTGTGGATGGTGTAGTGCTTCGTTATGTGAACCGTTTGAGTGATTATTTCTTTATTTTATCCCGATTTATTGCCAAAAATTTAGAAATTATTGTCTTTGTTTGGGAAAAATAACGAAAAAATGCAAAAAAATTTGTGTATATAAAAAAAAAACACTACTTTTGCACGATAATTTTATAGAAAGCACGTAATGTGCTGAAAATAATAGGTATGTATTGGACTTTAGAATTAGCTTCTAAGATAGAAGATGCACCATGGCCAGCAACTAAAGACGAGTTGTTGGATTATGCGTTGCGTATAGGTGCTCCAATGGAGATTATTGAGAATCTTCAGGAGATAGAGGATGATGAGGAGATTTACGAGTCAATAGAAGATTTGTGGCCTGATTATCCTACAAAAGATGACTTCTTTTTTG
>JAFYMM010000253.1 GCA_017550055.1 Paludibacteraceae bacterium | reverse complement strand
GTTGTTTGGGCGAGTGGGGTTGTATTCGGCAATGATTTTGCAAGGGGTATATTTTGTTATTGACTTATACGGACTATATACGTGGAGAAAGCCTCGCAGAGAGGAGAAAGAGTTGAAGGTGAGTTGGTTGACATGGAGAGAGAGAGGATGGGTGGTGTTGATAGTGGTGGCGACGGGCGTGTTGTGGGGTATGGGTGTGGAGTATGGAGCGCAGTTGTTGCCAGAGAATATTGCGGAGCCTCAGTATCCGTTTGTTGATGCCATTTTGACAACAACGAGTATAGTGGCACAGATATTGTTGACACGAAAGAAGATAGATAATTGGGTGATGTGGGTAATAGTGGATGTGGTGTATGTGGGGCTTTATGTTGCGGTGGGGATGTATTGGACTGCGGGACTTTATGTGGCATACACGATTATTGCACTAAGAGCGGTTTATATATGGAGCAGGGAGTAGGGAGAAAGGAGCAGGGAGTAGGGAGCAGGGAGTAGGGAGAAAGGAGTAGGGAGCAGGGAATAGGGGATGTTTGCTATTGTAATAACTAAGCACTAATCATTATTAATTATAGAAAGGGGTGGATTTATTATCATTAGGATATTGGGGGCTTGGGATTGCGGCGTTTTTGGCGGCGACGGTGTTGCCGTTTAGTAGTGAGGCGGTGTTTACGGGGTTGTTGTTGGCTGATTATGACCCGTTTTGGTTGGTAGTGTGGGCTACGGTGGGCAATACGCTTGGAGGGATGACATGCTATTTGCTTGGATTTTTGGGTAAGATAGAGTGGATAGAGCGTTGGTTGAAAATACCACAAGAGAAAGCAGAAAAGTGGAAAACGAAAGTGCATAAATATGGCGATGGATTCGCATTTTTTTCGTTCTTGCCAGGTGTGGGCGATTTTATTGCTGTGGCGGCAGGATTGTTGAGATGCAAGTGGTGGATTGTCTTTGTCTCTATGGCATTAGGTAAGTTGGCGAGATATGTGGTGTGGATGTATGGGAATGAAATGATAATGCAATGAGGAGTTAGGAATGAGGAATGAAATTAAATCTAAAATAATAATAACAATGAGCGAAGTTACTCGCTACTAAAAAACTAAAATAAATGGCAGAAATTAAACAACTTATCTCGACTATTGTTGAGGGTATGCAAGAGAAAAAAGCAAAGAAAATTGCTATTGTGGATATGAGCAAATTGGAGGCTCCATGTCAATATTTTGTAATTTGTGAAGGAGATTCGAGCACGCATGTTATGACTATTGCAACAACGACAAAAGATTTTGTGCGTGAACATGCAGGCGAAAAACCTTTTTCGTCAGATGGTTACGAAAATTGTCAGTGGATTGCTATGGACTATGGTCATGTGATTGTGCATGTGTTCCAACCTGAATTCCGTGAATTTTATGATATTGAGCACCTTTGGGCAGATGCAAATATCACAATGATACCAGACTTGGATTGAATTAGTAAAGAGTAAATTGTAAAGAGTAAATGGCAGAAGCTGTTTATTAGGGGGAAAGTATATATGTCAGAAGAAATAAAAAACAAACCAAATCAAGAAGGGAAAAAACCACAAAAGGGTGGATATAAACCAAAATTTAATTTTTATTGGATATACTTGGCAATAGGTATATTCTTCGTTGTGTTGTCAGTTTGGAATCCGAAAGGAGCATCGCGCGATGTGGCATACTCGCGATTGGAGGATGGATTGCGCAATGGATGCGTGAATAAATTGACAATTGACATTAACAAACAAAAAGCTGTAGCAGAAATCAATCCTAAATGCGCTAAGGATATAACAGGCATCGAAGCAAGTGGCGAGGAAGTGGTTAGAGTGCAGACTATTGTGCCATCGGTTGATGAGTTTTCGAAATTGCTCAATGAGATGAAAGCCGATAAAGTGTTTAACGGCGAGGTGCGTTATACCGAAGGTAAGGACTATTTTGATGTGATAGTATTTTCGGTATTGCCATTGTTGTTGCTCATCGGATTTTTCGTGTTTATGAATCGCAAGATGATGGGCGGTGGTGGTCCTGGTGGAGTGTTTAATGTAGGGAAATCGAAAGCACAGATGTTTGACAAAAACAATCCTCAACATAAAGTGACATTTGCAGATGTTGCAGGATTGGAAGGCGCAAAACAAGAGATTGAGGAGATAGTACATTTCTTGAAAAACCCTAAAAAATATACCGTGCTTGGTGGTAAAATACCAAAAGGAGCATTGCTCGTAGGCCCTCCGGGAACAGGTAAGACCTTGTTGGCAAAAGCGGTGGCAGGCGAGGCAGATGTGCCGTTCTTCTCGATGTCGGGTTCCGACTTTGTGGAGATGTTTGTGGGTGTAGGTGCATCGCGTGTTCGAGACTTGTTTAAACAAGCAAAAGAGAAAGCTCCATGTATCGTGTTTATCGATGAAATCGACGCAATTGGACGCGCACGTGGCAAGAATGTAAATCATAATGGCAACGATGAACGCGAAAATACATTGAACCAATTGCTCACAGAGATGGATGGATTTGGTTCTAATTCGGGCGTAATCATATTGGCAGCGACTAACCGTGCTGAAATCTTGGATAAGGCATTGTTGCGTGCAGGACGTTTTGACCGTCAAATTCAAGTGGAATTGCCTGATGTGCATGAGCGTAAAGCGATATTCAACGTGCATTTGAAACCATTGAAACTCGATGAAACCGTAGATGTTGACTTCTTGTCGCGTCAGACACCAGGATTCTCGGGCGCTGATATTGCCAACGTATGTAACGAGGCGGCCTTGATTGCTGCACGTAAAGAGAGAGAGGCAATTGGTCGTCAAGATTTCTTGGATGCAGTGGATAGAATTGTCGGTGGATTGGAGAAAAAATCGAAAATCATTACAGCCGAAGAGAAGAAACATATTGCTTATCACGAGGCAGGGCATGCCACTATTAGTTGGCACTTGCAATATGCAGACCCTTTGGTGAAAGTGACTATTGTGCCACGTGGACAAGCATTGGGTGCAGCATGGTATTTGCCAGAAGAGCGTCAGTTGACTTCGGAACAACATATATTGGACAAAATATGTGCGTTGTTGGGCGGTCGTGCAGCAGAGGAGATATTCTTTGGAATATTAGACACAGGCGCGTTGTCGGATTTGGAACAAGCAACACGTCGTGCATACGCAATGGTTACATACTTCGGTATGAGCGATAAGTTGAAAAATATTTCGTATTACGATTCAACAGGTCAAAGCGAATTTGGATTTAGTAAGCCATATTCGGAGGCTACGGCACAGTTGATTGACCGAGAAGTGCAAAGAATCATTGACGAACAATATGAGCGTGCTAAACAGATACTTCTTCAATACAAAGAGGGTCATAACGAAGTGGCTCAGATATTGATTGACAAAGAGGTGTTGTTTGCTGAAGATTTGGAGCAAGTGTTTGGCAAGCGTCAGTGGGCATCACGTGCGGAAGAAATACTTAATAGCGAAGAGTAAGGAATAGGGAGCAGGGAGAAAGGAGTAGGGAATACACTATACATTAAAAACTACACATTAAACATTTTACTGACATGGATTTTAAGAATCTTGTAACTCGTACTTTGGCAGGAGTCGTACTTGTGGCAGTTATTATTGCCGCTACGGTTTGGAGTCCTTATAGTTTTGGCTTATTATTTATGTTGATTAGTTTGTTGGCAACTCAAGAATTGTTGAAATTATTGACAAAGAGGACAACATTTCTTGGTGGAGTGTCGGCAGTATTATTTTTAGCAATATATGCTGAGCATGCGATGATGTTTTCGGAGCGTATGATTGTCATTGTGTGGGTAGTTTATGGTATGAGTTTGTTGGCGGCAATGATAGGTCAATTGTGGAATAAGAAAACAGACCCATTAGAAGCATGGATGCACACAGCTTATAGTCAGATATATGTGGCATTGCCATTTGCGCTTATCAATATGATAGCATTCTTCCGAGGACAATTCACACCTATATTGGTGTTGTCGATGCTTGTGTTTATATGGGCTAATGATTCGTTTGCCTACTTGACAGGTTCGCTATTCGGTCGTCATCGCCTATTTGAACGTGTATCTCCAAAAAAATCGTGGGAAGGATTTATCGGAGGTAACCTATTTACGTTAGTAGCGGCATACGTGATGTCGATAGTTGACCAACCATTGTCGAATTTGCTTGTAGGTCATAATGGTGCATCGTTAGAGTTGTGGCAATGGTTTGTATTTGCGCAAATTGTGGTTGTCTTTGGTACATTTGGGGATTTGGTAGAGTCTTTGTTGAAACGACGCTTAGGCGTAAAAGATTCAGGCGTAGCAATACCAGGTCATGGTGGATGGCTTGATAGATTTGATAGCCTTATATTTGCAGCGCCAGCAGTGGCATGTTACCTCTATTTATTGATATAAAAAAAGCAAAATCTATTGTCTTGATACTAACTATTTAACTGATATCTTATGAAAAGAAGATTAAAAGTGCATAAAGAAGGTTATGCAATTCTTTTTTCGTTACTTACTTTATTGGTTGTAACTAATGTTATTGTGTTTATTGAATCTCCAAATCGCATTTTGAGCATGGTGTGTTTGGTGATTTCGGTATTGACATTCTCGTTTTTTCTCTATTTCTTCCGTAATCCAACACGCGAAGTGGAGATAGATGATGAAAATCTTGTGATAGCTCCAGCAGATGGTCATATTGTCGTTACTGAGCCAACAGAGGAGTGGGAGTATTTCGAAGGAAAGAAGATGATTCAGGTGTCGATATTTATGAATGTATTTTCGGTGCATGCCAATTGGTATCCAATATCGGGAATAGTGCGCTATGTGCGTCATTATAATGGTCGTCATGTGGCAGCCTTTTTGCCTAAATCATCGCACGAAAATGAGCGTTCGACAGTTGTGATTGAGAATGAAAATGGCCATAAAATCTTGATGCGTCAGATTGCAGGTGCGTTGGCACGTCGTATTGTTACATATTCAGCACCTAACCATAAATGCAATATTAATGAGCATCTTGGCTTTATTAAATTTGGTTCGCGTGTGGATTTGTTCTTGCCTGAAGGTAGTGAAATCTTTGTAGAAATCGGAGAAGCTACTCGTGGTAATGAGACAATTATTGCACGTCTTCCTGATAATGTAGAATAAGGAGTAAAAGGAATAAGGTGTAGTTAGTATGGAGTAGTTTTTGGGCTACTCGGTGCTTGCTATTAAAAGTATGAAATATGAAAAAATTGCTAATAGCATTATTTATTATATTTGGTGCTTTCATTGGAGTTATGGCTTTGATGGGAGCACTAATTGCATTAGCCCCAGAATGGACTAATTCTATAGAAGGGCTATTGTTTATGCAAGGGTTGCAAACTATTGTGTTGTTCGGAGTTACGGCTTTGGTGGGCGTGTGGTTTACTGAAGATTATGTAAATCCGTTGAGACAAATGTCGCTTAATAAGGGTTTGTCGGTGCAGCAATGTTTTGTTGCATTTCTTTTTGCAGTGGCGGCATTGCCTATGATTTCGATGTTGGCAGATTGGAATAATAGCATGGAATTGCCATCGTTTTTGGCATCTGTGGAGGAGATGATGCGCCAGATGGAAGAGCAGGCACAGGTGTTGACTGAGCGATTTTTGCAGACTTCGTCGGTAGGTGTGATGTTTGCTAATTTGTTTGTAATGGCTTTGTTGCCTGCAGTATGCGAGGAGATGATGTTTAGGGGATGGTTGCAAAGAGTATTAGGTAAGTCGGTTAATTACCATACAGCTATATGGGTGTCGGCTTTGGTATTTTCGGCAATACATTTTCAGTTTTATGGCTTTATCCCGCGTATGTTGATAGGTGCAGCATTGGGCTATCTATATTACTATACAGGGTCGTTATGGATGTCTATAATTGCTCATTTTACGAATAATGCTGCAGCTGTAGTATTTGCATTTTTGAGTTATAATGGATATACTTCAATTGATTTCGACTTGATAGGAACAGGAGATACTTGGTATTTGTCGGTTGCTTCATTGGCTGTGTGTTTAGCGTTGATATTTAGATTGAAGAGATGAGATTTGTAGGTGTATAATAGTAATAAAATATAAAAAGAAAAGCTGTGCAAATTACTTTGCACAGCTTTTTTTGTGATATGATTATGTGTTAATAATCAATTAGCGGATAACTACTTTAGTAGTTGTGTTAGCAGTTTTAACTACGTAAACACCATTTTGGAGGTTACCATTCATATTAGTAACATTTTGACCAGTGATAGTGAAGATTTGGATATCGCTATCAGCCATGATTGTACCGTTATATGTATAGATGTTTTCAATAGTTACGATATCAACATTAACACCTGAGTCTTTGATTGTGTAGTTCAATGTGATAGGTTTGTTGATTTCAGTTTCGCTGAACACTACAACACCAGCAGGGATTGTAAGAGTGTAAGAACCAGCATTGTTGATAGATTTAACACCTTCGAGCAAGTCAGATGCGATGTAGAAACGGATAGCATTTGGAGTGTTTTCAACAACTTCGCAATACATTGGAGCAACTGGTTGAGAAACATTAGTGATTGTGCCGCCAAATTCTTCGTCATTGCTACCAGTAGTAACTTGGTTCAAGAAAGGCCATACGTCAGCACGTGGAGTAGCACCGAGTTCGCCGATAGTTACTGAAGTTTTTTCAGTGAAAGTAATTGTTACTTCGCTGATTTCTTTCAATGAGCTATTGTCAGCAGGATTTGCTGTGAACGCAGCATCGATTTGTACTGGGTCAACTTTTTCTACGTAGTCGTTTTCGATAGTGAAATACAAAACGTATTCTTTGTCATTGTAAACTTTAGGAAGTGGAGATGTTCTGTTTGGAGTGAATAACACGTCACCAGCATCGATTACGATGCAGTAGTTGCCTTTAGGCATGAATTTTTCTTCAACGAGGTCATAGCCTTTGTTTGCCAAGCTATATGTGATAGCAAGACCATTTGTTTTAGCATACATAAGACCATTACCACCAGCAACAGGAGTACGAGTGCCATCAGCAGCAACAGAGTAGAACAATACGTTTGTAGATGCACCTTGAGCAACTGCTTTTTGAACTTCTACACCGTCCAATTTACGACCTACAGAGTCAACACCAGCAAATGTAATTGTTACGTCAGTGAAATATTCGATAGTCGCATTGTTTTCGATGCTCCATGTAGCTGTGATTTCAGCTGTTTTTAATTGGTAAGAAGCTTCGTAGAGTTTGCTTATTCTGTCGCCATATTCAACAGCATACCAAATTGTAGTGTCTTGGTTGATAGTGATAGGACCTTCATAGAGTTCGCCATCAACAGTAGGGTCAATTTCTGGGTCAAATGAATAGAGGATAGCAGTCATAGAAGGGTCTTCGCATGAAATTGTGAGTTCCAATTCTTTTGCGAAATATGCACCAGGAGCTGGGTTGATTACAGGTTGGTCATTGAGGTCATCAATAGAACGTGGGTAGATTGAATATAGGTTACTTGAATTGATGCAACGGAAATCAACGATACCAGTGAGGTACATAGGTGTAGTTGTAGAGAATAGAGTGTGATATGCATTCAAAGTGTTAGTTGCATAAGCAAGAGTGTCTTCTCCTTGAATCAAAGGATATACGCGAGCGTTGTTACCAATCCATTTAGTGCCTTTAACAACATTTTTGATTTTGATGAGACGGTTTGCATATTTGATAGCAGGACGACCGTTGTTGATAGCGTTGTTTTCTTCTTCGAGGAGTTCAGCAATTGTAACTACTACAGGTTCAATTGTTTTGTTAGAGTCAACAACTTGGATGTTGCTAGGAACAGATAATTGAGGAGTTTTTTTAGTGTCAGAGAAATCGAGTTTACCTGCGATACCAGTAAGTACATGACCAGTTTTGATAGAATCAATTTTGTCGTTTGAAATCAAGCAGAGACCACCAGTTTCGTCGCCAATAAAGATGTATTGTTTGTAGTTTTTGTATTCGCTGTGAGTTACAACAACAGGGTTTTTGAGAGAACCTGTACCATCGCCTTCAACAGTAGCTCTGAGCCATTGAGAGATAGATTCGTAGTTAGTGTTGATTTCTTTGATGCTGTTAGCGATGAATGCATTTGCGTAGTCAGCAGTGTTGCAATAGTCAACAATACCTCTGATAGATAAGTTCATTTCTTTGCCAACGAAAGATTCGATTTCAACGCCTGTAGCAGGACGGATTTCCAAAGAATCAGTGCCGATAGTGTAGAAATATTTGCTATTTTCTTTAACGATGATACCACCAGCAGGGAGTTGTACAGCATTAGCAGCTTTTGATGCGATGTTGTTGATGCTTGACAATGAAGCATATTTAATAGCATTGTCGTGTGTGATTGCGCCGAGAGAAGTTGCTTCTACTGCAAAATAAGTGTTACGAACGAGAATAGTGTTTTCTTCGTCGAGAGTAAGGCTTGTTGATTTTTTGTATTGAGCAGTGAAAGAAGCGATTTGGTCGCCTACTTTGAGAGAGTGTTCACCGTTGATTACGAAATGTTCGTTGTACATGCTGTTGCTAGCACGTGTGTATGCGTATTGAACGAATACGTTGTTTCCATCAACGCCAGTAACAACAACTGGATCTGTGATGTTGAGTGGATTCAAGATGTTTGCGTCAGACTTGTTAGTTTCGTAGTAGTTTTTCAACAAATAGAGGTTTGCGAAAGCGTGGAGACCTACGATAGAATCTACAGTGAATTTGTTGTCATCAGCAACGTATGTACCATAGCAGTCGAAATCGGCAGGGATAGTGTAGCCACCCATGTTCAATTTAGTAGTAGCATCAGGCATATAGTCATCATAGTAGCCAGAGCTTGAAGCTTTAGTTACTGGTTTGAGGTTTTTGAAGAGAACAACAACTTTTGATCTTTCGCCTAATGCAGTGATAACTTCAGCCATAGTTGTAACAGTAGCAGTGTCTGTTTGAACTTCTTCTTCTTCAGTAGTGCCTCCAATTGTGAAGTTCAAAACGAATTCTTCAGCATTTTTAACAACAGGGAGGCTGACGTTATTTGCATCTTTACGACGAGGGTTGAATGTTATTACACCTGCAGGGAGAGAGATGCGATAATTGCCATCAGTTAGTGCTGTTTTTGGTGAATAAGTAACAGATAAGCCATTACGGACATTTGACATTGTTGTACTTGATTTTACAGTTCCGTCTTCATTAAGAGTGTGAAGAATGTTAACAGATGATGTACTAGATACAACACCAGTAACTTCAACGCCGTCTAATTTACGACCTACAGAGTCGACACCTGAGAAGGTAACTGTAACATTTTCGAAGGCTGCGATTGTAGCACCTTCTTCAATGCTCCAAGTGGCAGTAACTTCTGCCTTTGACGTGATTGCGAACAATAACGCCATGAGGAAAAGAGTAAG
>JAFYMM010000036.1 GCA_017550055.1 Paludibacteraceae bacterium | reverse complement strand
TTGATAGGTGATGGATTTGCCCCCACCTGTTGGCAATATGGCAAGGGTGTCTTGTCCCGAACCAATGCTTTCGATTATATCTAGTTGCAATGGGCGGAAATCGTCATAACCCCAATTTTCCTTTAATATTTTGCGATACATCTGAGTTTTGAGTTTTAGGATTACAAAGGTAGTAATTTTTTTTTGATTTTGAAATATGTTTGCAGGTTATATTATGGTATATTTATAGTATATTTATGGTATATTTATAGTATGTTTATAGTATATTTATAGTATATTGAAGGTATGACGAGGATAGGGTGAGGGGAGGATGTGAGTGTATTTGTGAGGTGGTGGTGTGGATGGTGGTAATGTGTTGGGGGTGATTATTGTCTGGGGTTTAATTTATTGATTTTTAGGTTGATTTTTGTTGGATTTGAGGTGATGGCGTATTTTATTGTAAAATTGCATGAAAAATTGATAAAAAAAAGATATTTTTTTATTAACTTTGTAGTCGGAAAATTTTTAACTTTTTATTTATGAATTTTGGTTTAATTGACTTACTAACCCTCATTGGTTCTATCGGACTTTTCTTATACGGTATGAAGTTGATGAGTGAGGGTCTTCAGAAGGCTGCGGGTGACCGTTTGCGTAACATTTTGGCTTGGATGACAAACAATCGTTTTGTCGGAGCTTTGACCGGTATTCTTGTTACTGCGCTCATACAGAGTTCTTCAGCAACTACTGTGATGATTGTTAGTTTCGTTAATGCCGGATTGTTGTCTTTGGGTCAATCTATGGCAGTGATTATGGGTGCCAACGTGGGTACTACGGCAACGGCATGGATTCTCTACCTTGGTGGTTTCAAAGTGAACTTGGCGGCAGCATCAATTCCGATTATTGCATTTACGTTGCCAATGATGTTTTCGCATAAAAACTCATGGAAAAGTTGGGGCGAAGTTTTATTGGGTTTCGCTTTCTTGTTCATGGGATTGGATTTGTTGAACGACTCGGTGCCAGACCTTCGTTCTAATCCGGAACTCTTTGCGGCTATACAAAATTATGCCGATATGGGCTTCTTGTCGGTGTTGCTTTTTGCCTTTATTGGTATGATTGTTACTATCGTAGTGCAATCGTCGAGTGTTACTTTCGCTATTACTCTTGTGATTTGTAGCAAGGGATGGATTTCGTTTGAAATGGCAGCTGCTTTGGTGCTTGGTAGCAATATTGGTACTTGTATCACACCGCTTATCGCAGCAGTTTCGGGTAATATTTGGGCGAAGCGCTCGGCTATGGGACACTTGTTGTTCAACGTTTTTGGCTCGGTTTGGGTATTGGCTCTATATTATCCATTCATGAAATTGGTAGTTTGGTTGTCAACTCTTGGTCAAGGCGACCCTACTGCTTTGCTTTCGTTTGTGGATAGCACAGACCCTGCAATTATCAACGCATTGAACGAAGGAACGCTAGACTTGACTAACCCAGCAAATCAACAACTTGCAACTACATTTGCTGCTAATCAGGCGTATGTTTCGTTCGGGTTGTCTATATTCCATACGCTCTTTAATGCAGTAAATATCTGTATTATGATTTGGCTCACAGGCTTGTATGTGAAAATTGTAACAAAACTTATTCCTAGCAAACCTACAGAGGAAGAGAACGAATCGCACCTTACATTCATCTCGGCAGGTATGCTCTCGACATCAGAGCTTTCGATACTTCAAGCGCGTAAAGAAATCCAACTCTATGGCGAACGCACACAACGTATGTTTGAACTCGTGCGCGACTTGTTCCACGAAACTGACGACAAAGAATTTACAAGCAAATACTCTCGCATCCAAAAATATGAAAATATTTCGGACCGCATGGAAGTGGAAATTGCAAACTACTTGACAAAAGTTTCGGCAGGTCGTCTTTCGGATGAAAGTAAGCACCAAATACAGATGAAACTCCGTGTTATCTCTGAAATTGAGAGCGTTGCCGATTCATGCTACAATCTTGCTCGTACGTTGCAACGCCGTTTCCAACAACCTGAGAAATTCCCAGAAGACATTGATGCTAATATTGAATTGATGTTTAATCTCATCGAGAGCGGTTTGCAAAACATGTGTAATGTGCTCAGAGAAGAACACATAGACCAATCATACGTAAATTCAGCTCAAAACATTGAAAACGAAATCAATAACTATCGCAATCAGCTCAAACACCAAAATGTTATTGCCGTAAACGAGGGCTACTACAACTACCCTATAGCAACTACATATATGGACACAATCGTTGAATGCGAAAAAATGGGCGATTATATCGTTAACGTAGTAGAAGCCGTAGCCGACTCAAAACTACATCCGATAGCTGAATAAAACACAAGGACATGAAAGGAAGAATAGAATCTTGTTTTCATGTCTTCTTGTCTAAAAAAATAAATTAGTAAAATGACTCTCACAGAACAACAATTCGACAAATCAGCGGCAGAATGCCGTTCGATATACGAAAAAAAACTGAAAGACTACGGAGCTGCATGGCGTATCATGCGCCCTGCAAGTCTTACTGACCAGATATTTATCAAGGCTAATCGTATTCGCTCGTTGGAAATCAAGGGTACGTCGATGGTCAATGAAGGTATTCGTCCGGAGTTGATTGGTATTATCAACTATTGCATTATTGCCTTGATACAGTTGGAGTTGGGCTATGCCGAGACTGATGACCTCCCAATTGAGCGAGCATTGGAATTGTATGACAAATATATGCTTGAGGCGAAAAATTTGATGATTGCAAAAAATCACGACTATGACGAAGCATGGCGTCAGATGCGCACGCAATCATATACTGACCTCATTCTCATGAAGATACATCGCACTAAGCAAATCGAAGACAACAACGGCAAAACCCTTATTTCGGAAGGCGTAGATGCCAATTATTTCGACATGCTTAACTATGCAGTGTTCTACATGATTCAACAGCAATAGTTTAGTGTATAGTGTGTAATAGTTTATGGCTAAATTTCAACTTTTTATCGCAAAAGGCTCAAAGACCTTCGGTTCGCATTTCAACTTTCACATTTCAAGAGTTTTAGTCGGTATTACATTTCTCTTTTCGGGATTTGTAAAAGCGATTGACCCTCTTGGCACGACATACAAGATTCAGGACTATCTTGAGGTGATGGGCTTGGCTTGGTTCAACGAATTGGCTTTAGTTGCTTCGTTTGCGCTGATTACGGCTGAATTTTTGGCTGGAGCGTTGCTGGTTACTAACATCAATTTAAAATTAGGACTTTGGCTTTCAACCCTATTGATGGTGGCAATGACGCCACTCACATTGTGGATTGCGCTTGAAAATCCTGTTACAGATTGTGGATGCTTTGGCGATGCAATAATCCTTTCGAATTGGGCTACATTTTGGAAAAATATTGTACTCGATTTGTTGATTCTTGCAATATGGTTGTTGCAACGCCGAGTGTATCGTCCTTGGCTCACATCTTTCCCGTCTTGGACATTGACCATTACCTTCTCGCTTATCACAATAGGCATGGGTATTCATTCACTTAACAATCTACCATTTATCGACTTCCGTCCTTATAAAATAGGCAACGACATCCTCGAAGGAATGGAACTACCCGAAGGTGCTCAACGCGACCAATATCGCACAACATTTGTTTATAGTCGCGATGGAGTAGAACAAGAATTTGAATTGCAAGATGCTCCATACAACGACTCGACATGGGTGTTTGTGGAACAACGTACTGAACTAATAGCCAAAGGCGAAGAGCCACCAATCCACGACTTTTCAATCGTTACACTAGAAGGCGAAGATTTGACTTACGACATTCTTTATAGCGAAGGGCGCACCTATTTGTGCGTAATGTATGACTTGCATAAAGCAAAAGTGAAATATCTCGACGAAGTACGCCAAGTTTATGAAAAATCACAAGCCGAAGGAGCTGAGTTCTTAGTACTTACCTCGTCATCTGACATGATTGAGACCTTCAAAGAGAAACATAACTTGCCTTATCAATTTGCTCTCACCGACCCAATTCAGTTGAAAACTATGGTTCGCGCTAATCCAGGTGTTGTAGTTCTCGAAGGGGCAAAGGTGGTTGACAAATTCAATGCTAATAAAAAATAATAATATATAAAACGAGCGAAACGAGTAATTTTTTTTTGTTACTCGCTACTCGCTACTAAAACTCTTAAAATATGAGAAAAAACATTGTAGCAGG
>JAFYMM010000252.1 GCA_017550055.1 Paludibacteraceae bacterium | reverse complement strand
CAAAATCGACACTCGGAGCTGTACATTCGCCATCACAAACAATATATTTTTCTAACTCCTCACGGCTATTAACAACAATTATCTCGCTATCTTCTTTTGTAAAGTTCCATTCGCAAGATGTTCCCGATAACGAATATTCTGTATATGATACCTCAGTGGTATCTCCAGCCTTGCCAACCTGAATAACTCCGTGGTATTTCCCTTTCCAGATGCAGTAGTCTTGCGAATGTAGCTCAAAGCTAAACTCAACAAAATCCTCTTCTATTTGGAGAATACGCATCTCACCACGCTTGATGGCTATATCGCCTAATGGTGAGCTGAAACTAAAGGTTGCCTTATCAATATATTGCGATTGAGCCTCACTTGCCTCTACAATAGGATAGCTACCCTCCGTCAACGACTCTGCACAAACCTCAAACGATAGGTTGTGGCTGCCACCAAATTCCATGCGATATCTACCATCCTCAACCTCGCTGATAGTAGCTGAATTAAGCGTAAATTGGCGCACAAAGTACATATCGGGCAAAAAACCTGAGTACTCGAACTTTACTATGCGGCCCAGCTCATCTTCGACATCCACGACAAAGTTATAGTTATAATCATCGTCTATCGAGATATTAACCACACCGCTTACAAGCTCTCCATAATAGCCATTAGCAATAAACCACGAATTTTGAGCATCAATGTCTCCAGCGACAAACTCACTCTCACCACTGCTTATCTTATACTCGCCAGGCATTAAATACATTCTGTTTGGATTGTAAAGATATGCCTCAAGGACAAGCGTTGCCTTTTCATCCTCTGTATTAAAAATTATCGTAGCACATTTGCCATTATTTTTCTCGTTAATCACTGGATAGCCAAAAACCATATTTGAAGTGTCGTAGATAGGCATATTGCCCACATAATCATAGATGACAACCGTGTAGAGCGTATCGCCTGCGTACATATCTGCAGTGATGAGATACTTATCTCTAATATCTCTGTGTGGAATCTGCACTTTTGCATCAATCCTATCGAAATAGATTGGTTCATCGCCATTTGTATAGCTGAGGAAAGACCTCTTGGCATCAATGGTTGCATTGAAACCTCCATCTGTTGAATAGTTGCCCTCGGGGAGCATTTCGTTTGGTTCTGCATTGAAAACCAACGTGAGCTCGTACTCGGGGTCTACATCGGTAAATAGGAGTGCAAACTCAGTTTCGGAGTAGCTATCATTCAACAAGCGACGTACAAGGTAAAAGTCGAGTGTCACCTCATCGTACCTCTTTGACGATGTTGTTACAATATCGTAAGCCACTTCAATACCATTGTTGTTCTTTGCAGCTACTGCAATGAGGTATGGGGTGTTGCGGTCAAGGTTATTCACCTTTGCAATATACTCCTCGTTCACCTTCGATGGGAGTCCATCTGCCAATATCTCCTCAGCATCGCACATACCCTCGGAAGCCTTTGCAACAAGATATCTCACCTCGGTTGCATTGCTTGTGCTAATTTTGAAAGAGATTGAAGATTCGCTTGTTGCCTCAATCTCAATTTTTACACCAAGCTTTTTGATTCCGTCAACCTCCGACTGGTCACAGCCAATAAATAGAATCACAGCACACATAATAAGTGCGTGGAGGAAATGTTGCGGTTTACGTACCCACGCCGATAAACCACTTTGCTTAATTCCGCAAATCAAGTTTTTCATAATCCTAAAGTTTATTTAGTAAATACTATATTGCCAGCCTTTTAATAGTCTTCTTATTTGCTTGTTTTATCCGTTTTGACAGCGTTTTAAGTATTCGACTACAAATTTACCCCCCCCCTCAATTTTCCAAATTTTTGGGCAGAAAAATGCATTTGGAGGGGTGTTTTTTTTCTTTGTCCTAACACAAAGTTACCCTATGAAAAGTTTTCTGCAAAATAAACGAGCTACAAACTTGCGTATGTAACTCGCTGAATAATTGATATATAAGAAAATTTTTGTTT
>JAFYMM010000251.1 GCA_017550055.1 Paludibacteraceae bacterium | reverse complement strand
GTGTATCTTTCTCATTGGTACCTGCAGCTTTGTGGCCTTCAGTTCCAAAAATCATCGACGAACGCATCCTTGGTTCTGCCTATTGCGTAATCTTCTGGATTCAAAACTGGGGCTTACTCCTCGTGCCAATCATCATCGGTAAAGTGCTTGACTCAACAGGTGGCTACACTCTCCCAATGGTCATCTTCTCTTCATTCGGCGTTATCGCACTCCTCATCGGTATGTTGCTCAAACGCGAAGACAAGAAAAAAGGTTACGGAATGGAACTCCCTAACATTAAAGAATAATCTCTTTAACATCATAGCCAGTAGGACATTGAGTTGTCCTATTGGCACTAGTTTTTTAATAAATAATAGAAGAACCTAAAAATTATATCATTATGTTCTTCTGTCTTCTACAAAAATAAACAATGCCTGCTCTCTATCTCATACCAACTGTTTTAAGCGACTCTCCGCTTGATAATGTACTACCTTCGAATAATGCTGATATTATTCGCAAGGTAAAAGTATTCATTGTGGAGAATATTCGTACTGCGCGTCGTTTTCTCAAACAGGTGGATAAGGCTATAAATATCGACGAATTACAGTTCTTTGAACTCAATCAACACACAGACCCTAAGCAAATCGCCTCATACCTCGACCCTATCAAGGCAGGCAAAGACGTGGGTATCATCTCCGAAGCAGGTTGCCCTGCTATTGCCGACCCTGGTGCCGATGTAGTAGCTATTGCTCAACGTCGTGGCATCAAAGTCGTACCTTTGGTTGGTCCGTCAAGTATCCTCATGTCGCTCATGGCAAGTGGTTTCAACGGTCAATCGTTCGCTTTCCAAGGCTATCTCCCTATCGAGAAAGCCGACCGCTCTACTCGACTCAAACAACTCGAAAAACGCATCTATAGCGAACACCAAACACAGATATTCATCGAAACACCATATCGCAATATGCAAATGTTGGAGGAATTATGTCGTACACTACAAGGTCAAACACGCCTCTGCGTAGCTGCCGACATCACTGCCGAAAACGAATATATCCGCACTATGACCATCGGCGATTGGAAACACCTAATCAGCCAAGGCAAACAACCCGACCTCCACAAACGCCCTTGCATATTTTTGATATATAAATAGATATATATTTTTTGACATAATGACAAATTAAAAAATGTAACTTAAAAAATATGTCATTCTACTGCCAAGATATGCCATAGGCATAGCGAGGCATATGCAAAAAAAATTATGTCCTTATGTCATTCTGTCTAATAATAACACAACAGAACTCCAAAAACTAAAATTTTGTACTTCTGTTAAAACAAAAAAATCTAAGAATATGAAACTATTAGAAGGAAAAGTCGCTATTATTACTGGCGCAGCACGTGGTATTGGTAAAGCAATTGCTCTTAAATATGCAGCTGAAGGCTGTAATGTTGCTTTCACAGATTTGAATATCGACGAAAACGCTCTTAAAACTCAAGCCGAAATCGAAGCTTATGGTGTAAAAGCTAAAGGATATGCATCTAACGCTGCAAGTTTCGAAGATACACACAAAGTAGTTGAAGAAATCGTTAAAGAATTCGGTCGCGTTGACATTCTCGTCAACAACGCTGGTATCACTAAAGACGGTCTTATGATGCGTATGAGCGAAGCTCAATGGGACGCAGTTATCAACGTAAACCTCAAATCAGCATTCAACTTCATCCATGCCGTTACTCCTATCATGATGCGCCAAAAAGGTGGTTCTATCATCAATATGAGCTCTGTTGTAGGTGTAAATGGCAACGCTGGTCAATGTAACTACTCTGCTTCTAAAGCTGGTATGATTGGTCTTGCTAAATCTATTGCTAAAGAGGTAGGTTCACGTGGCATCCGTGCTAACTGTATCGCTCCTGGCTTCATTATCACAGAGATGACTGGTGCTTTGTCTGACGAAGTAAAAGAACAATGGAACAAACTTATTCCACTTCGCCGTGGTGGTACTCCAGAAGATGTTGCTAACGTAGCAGTATTCCTTGGCTCTGACCTCTCAAGCTATGTAAGCGGTCAAACTATCCACTGCTGTGGTGGTATGCTCATGTAATAAAAGTTGAGAATTGAAAGTTGAAAGTTGAAAATTTTTCCACCTACAATTTAACTTTTAAACTTCAAATCAAACAAATTTCAAATTTCACGTTTCAAATTTCAAATTTAATTAAATTATGCTTAATCGCTTTTTCAAATATGTGGGTTTCCACACTACTTCTGACGAAAACACTGGACTTACACCATCTACTCCAGGTCAGATGACTTTTGCTGAATATCTTGCTGAAGAGTTGAAACAAATCGGTCTTACCGATGTTACTCTCGATGGTAATGGTTATGTAATGGCTACATTGCCAGCCAATACAGATGAAAAACGCCCTACTATCGGTTTCATTGCTCACCTCGATACAGCTCCTGATATGAGCGGCAAAAACGTAAAACC
>JAFYMM010000250.1 GCA_017550055.1 Paludibacteraceae bacterium | reverse complement strand
GGAATTATGTTACGGTGTTGGGCCCGAAGTGGAGAGTGTATTATTATGCTCATTTGGATGAAATTCTTGTGAAAGAGGGCAATATTGTGACACATAATACGTTGATAGGTAAAGTGGGAAATACTGGGAGTGCAGCAAAGACGCCTGCTCACTTACATTTTACTATATTTACTTTTGTTCCTTATCCGTGGCGAATTGATACTTCTACGGATGGATGGAAGAAAATGTTTTATTTGAATCCGATTGATTATTTAGAAAAAGCGAAATAGTTATGAAGAGATTTTTGGAAGCACAGAATAATTTGACAATTTCGGGATTGACAGTTTATGAGAAATCGATTGAAGAGATTAGTCAAGGGTATTTGAGAATTCATTGTTGGATAAGGTATATATTCCCTCAATTTACGGGTTTGGGTCAAAGCAAAGTGACTAAATTCTACGAAATAAAAAGCAGAGAAGAGGCTATGGCTTATATGCAAGATGAGATGCTCAGAACTCGATATTTGAATTGTTGCCAAGCTATTCTTGATTCAAATAAATCGATACATGAAATATTTGGGCGTGATGCTATTAAAATACGTGCTTCGTTGCTTTTGATGAATTCAGTTTGGGATGATATACGAATTAAACAATTATTAATTAAACATTGTTGGATATGAATATACTTTTATGGCTTTTGCTTTAGATTTGTGTTCGTCGATAAAATATCCTAGCACTGAAGAAGAAGCAAAACAAGTAATTCAATTATTACGCAAAAAAGTTAATGATTTTTTAGATGAAGCAGAAGAGGATTTAAAATAAATATATATTTGAATCCGATTGATTGTTTGGAAAAGTAAATATTTAAATTATTAGAGTATGAAAAGAAAAATTTTAATTGGATTTCTTGTTGTTATTGTGCTGATTGCATCGAATGTGGTGTATTGGGTGACGAGTGATATACAACAAGAGTGTTATCTTAGAGTGAAAAAGGGTGGGGACTTAAATTTGTATGAAAAGTGTAGTCTTTATTCTATAAATTTGTGTATCTGTGCTTTTGGATGGCCTTTGTCTCCTGAGACAACTATACAGCAGATTTTGTGTACTGTGCCGACGAATGGTACTGTTGTGTTGCATAGTAGATATTTTGCCAGACATGAGAAGATTAAAAACTTGATGAAGAAGTATCCTAATGCAACTAAAGAAAAGCCTGCGTTGATTGCATGGAAGGCTGACTATAATGAATTCAAGTTGTGGTCGGCATATACTTTTGAGAATGGACGAATTGCTTTGGCTTTGAATGGAATGTATCTATACAAAGAGGATGGAGAATGGGTGATATCGTATAGAAAAGAGTATGCTTTCCCGAAATTGCCAGAGCCAACGATAATTGGTCCGTTGAAATTTCACGAAAGCCTTATCAGATATATGCAGGATATTGGTTGGCTGTATGCTCCGAACTTTAAATGGGTATTGAAAGTTGAGGAATAGATATGTATATTATAGGGCTTATTTTTGAGGCTTGTTGTGCTCTTCTTGAGTTGATTGCAGGATTGTTTGGATGGACATATAAGGAGGCGTGTGTGTATGTGAACTTATATGCGCAATATGTGGTGTTGGTTGTGTCGTCGTTTTCGGTTTGCTATGTTGCGGTTAGGAAGATGATACAGGGATTCTCGATGAGTAGGTTGGTGGTGTTGATTGTGACTGTGCTTTATAACGTGCCGTTTGTGTGGTTGGGTGTATGGTTGTGGAATAGGTATGGGGTGATAAATGCAGAGGTGGCGTTTGACTTATGTGTGGATGACCTTTGGGCTTTGGGAGAGCGACTTAATTTGCCAACCGATTTGCCTCATTATAGCGAGGGTTGGTCGGAATATTATGTGGTGAATCTTGTTATCTTTGTTGCGATTTATTTGCTTGTGTTGTTGCTGAATTGGGGTGTGAAGAGAATTATTTGGAAAAAGTGTTAAAATTTGATTATGAAAAAAATATTTATTATACTAGGCGTTGTTTTGTGTGTTGTGGGATATCCGTTTCGTTCTATAGTAGTAGAAATGGTTACAGCAACTGATGGCCCTATAGAAAATGTGCGAGAGGGAGATGTGATATTTCAAACATCATTGTCGCAACAATCGCCACTGATAAAAAAGGGAACTCGCTCAACGATTACGCATTGCGGGGTTGTGGTGATGAAAGGAGGTAAGCCTTATGTGCTTGAAACGCAAAAGACTTTAGTTCTTACACCTTTGGGTAAGTTTATCGCCAGAGGGAAGGGTGGTAAATATTGGCATAAACGTCCTGAAATAGAAGATATAAAAATAGAATATAGCCATTATTTGGGCATGCCTTATGATTTGGCTTTTCGGTTTGATAATGGGAAGTTTTATTGTTCAGAGTTGATTTATGATATTTATCTTAATCAGTTAGGAATAGAACTTTGTAAACCGAAGCAGATAGAGGATTATTTGATATTAGGTTTGCATCGTTTGCCAAAGTTGAAGAGAGCGATGAAAGAGAGAGGTATTGATATGGAGCAATATGCTGTTGCACCAGTGGATGTATTTAAATCGAAAAAGTTGAAATTTGTGAGATAATAAAAGTGAGGATAAAAAAGAAGAGGGATTTTCAATAGAAATCCCTCTTGTTTTTTTATTCTCCTCCAACAGTGAGTTTGTTAACTAAAACGCTTGGCATACCGCATGTTACTGCGCAACTTTGTCCTTCTTTGCCGCATGTCCATGTACCGTTATCTATTTTAGGATTATTTCCGACCATTGATATTGCCGCGAGGGCTTCAGGGCCATTGCCGATGATGTTTATATCTTTTATTGGAGTTGTTAAGCGTCCATTTTCGATTAGCCAGCCTGATTTGACATAGAAAGTGAAGTCGCCAGCACCGATTTGTACTTGCCCGTTTGAAAAAACATCGACATATACACCTTGTTTCACGTTGGCAATCATCTCTTCTTCGGTATGTGGTCCAGCCTCCATATATGTGGCTCGCATACGAGGCATTGGCGTGTAGCGGAAAGATTCGCGACGTCCGTTGCCTGTAGGTGCAACGCCATAGTGGCGGGCTGAAATGCGGTCGTGCAGGTAAGAGTTGAGTCGACCTTCGGCAACGATATAAGTTTTTTGACCCTCAATGCCTTCGTCGTCGAAATTGATAGAGCCACGATTGTGAGGTATAGTTCCGTCGTCGACTACATTGATGAGTGGGTTGCAAATTATTTTGCCCAATTTATCGCTGAAAATGCTTGTCCCCAATCGGTTGAAGTCGGCCTCGAAGGCATGGCCTATGGCTTCATGTAGTAATATTCCTGACCCTCCAGCTCCCATGACCACGGGCATTTCTCCGCCTTTAGGTTTAATGGCTTCAAATAGAATGGCTGTGCGAGATACTACTTCTTGTGCTAATTCTTCAATGAGTTCTTCTGTTAGAAACTCATATCCCATATGAAATGAACGAGAGCTGCCAGCTTGTTCTCTGCGTCCATTTTCATCTTCCATTACGCATGTAGCCGATAACATTGCAATAGGAATTCGGTCGGCAAAGATGGCTCCTTCTGAATTGAAAAAAAGTATGTCGCTTGTGCCATCGCCTTGTGTGATAGCAACTTTTTTGACTCTCGAATCAAGTTCAAATATACGATTGTTGAGTTTTTCGAGCCAAGGTTTGCGGTCTAGCAAAGTTTTATCTTCCCAATGTTGTAAGATAGGGTAGCGGTTAGGCGATTTGAGTTCGTGAATATTTACATTGTTATATTTTTCGCCATTCGAAGCAATGCGATTTGCTGTGCGAGCCGCTTTTAGCAGGTCATCAACGGTCGCAGTTTCGGTGTAAGCGTAGCCAGTTTGGTCGCCAACAACGACGCGTACACCTGCTCCGTATTCAATATGCGACGAAGCATTGTCAACATTGTTGTCAATAAGTCGAACATTATTGGAATATGCGTGTTCAAAATATATGTCGGCATAGGTTGCACCACGTTCCATTGCAGTGGCGATTATATGTTGTAAGTCGTTGAGAGTTACGTTGAAATTTGAGAGTTGAGCGTTAAAATCTAAGGAATTCATGTCTTTTTTGGTCGATTATTATTTTTTATTTGCAAAATAACAAAAAAAAGTTGAATATATGTGTATTATTTGAAAAAAAAGTTGTAATTTTGCACCCGTTATTGTTTAATATTTTTAATATATCAAAAAATGAAAAAATTAGTATTGTTTTTTGCTGTTGCTACAGCTGTAGCATTCGCATCTTGCGGTAATAAAGAAGCTAAAACTGAAGAAGCTCCAGTAGTAGAAGATGTAGTTGCAGTTGAAGAAGTTGCAGCTGTAGACACAACTGTTGCTGAAGTAGTTGCTGATACAGTAGTTGCTGAAGTTGTAGAAGAAGTAGTTGCTGAATAATTACGAATTTTCTAACTTCATTAGGCTATGGAGATTATCTATTCAAATAGATAATCTCTATTTTTTTTGTTAAAAATATTACAAAATATTGCAAGTTTATTTCTTTTTTGTTAACTTTGCAGAATAATCGTTGCTCTTTAATGCAAAATGGGCAATAGATAATTTATTAACAACTATTCATCATTCTAAATGTTACGTATCGCTATACAATCAAGAGGGCGCATGAACCAAGAGTCGCTTGAATTGCTTGACTCTGTTGGTGTAAAACTCTCGGTAAGAGAAGCAAATCCAATGCTTGTGCGTTCTTCAAATTTTCCTGCCGAAGTATTATTTATTGAAAAAGATCGTATTCCTGAATTTGTAGCATTGGGTATTGTTGATGTTGGTATTTGTGGCGAATATCTTGCACGTCAAGCAGGAACACCAGATAATTGTATAATAAAACGTCTTGGATTTAATCGTTCGACACTATCTCTTGCCATTCCACGCGATGCAAAATATCGTGGCATAGAGTGGTTTGCAGGCAAAAGTATTGCTACACCTTATCCTGAATTATTATCTCGATTCTTGAAATCACATGGCGTGAAAGCTACGACTCGCTTGATGCGTGAGCATGTATATATGGCACCTAAAGTAGGAATTGCCGATGCTATTTGCGATAGAGTATATTCTGGCACAGCGCTAATGAGCGAGAATCTTAAAGAGGTCGAAACTGTTATGACCTCAGAGGCTATATTGATTGCAACTCAGTCGATTTCGCCTCTTAATCGAATGATTCTCGATGAATTTTTGCTCCGTATCGATGCCATTCAAGCTGCAGTTGGCAAGAAATTTGTACGAATGAATGTGCCTCTCTGCAATTTAGATGCTATCATAGCCATACTTCCATCTGTGCATCGTCCATCTCTGAGCCATTATCAAAACGACGAGTTTGTCAGTGTTTCTGTTGTGATGGATGAAAAGCGTCTTTGGGATATTCTCGAACGACTTAAAGAACTTGGGTCGAAAGAAATTCTCATCTCCCCTATTGATAAAATGATACTTTGATAATAGACGTTAATTTGCTAATAACTAACAACTAATAAATAATAAGATTATGATGACAATTGACAATTTTAATTTTGCTGGTAAAAAAGCATTTGTTCGCGTTGACTTCAACGTGCCAGTAGACGAAAATTTCGTAATTACTGATGACACTCGTATTCGTGCTGCTATGCCAACTTTAAAGAAAATATTGGCTGATGGCGGTAGTTTGATTATTGCATCGCATATGGGTCGTCCTAAAAAGAATCCAGATCCTAAATATTCATTGAAACATATTGTTGATCACGTTAGCAAAACACTTGGTGTAGAGGTTAAATTTGTTGACGATTGCAATGCTGCCGACGAAGCATGTGCAGCTCTCAAACCAGGCGAAGCTCTTCTTCTCGAAAATCTTCGTTTCTATGCTGAAGAAGAAGGCAAACCACGCGGTTTGGCCGAAGATGCAACCGATGAAGAAAAAGCAGCTGCTAAAAAAGCAGTTAAAGCATCGCAAAAAGAATTTGCAAAACATCTTGCTTCATACGCTGATTGTTATGTAAACGACGCATTCGGTACTGCTCACCGTGCTCACGCATCTACTGCTCTTATTGCCGATTATTTCGATGCCGACCACAAAATGTTCGGTTATCTTATGAATAAAGAAGTTACTGCTGTCGAAAAAGTTATGTCTGAAACAGTGCGTCCATTTACTGCAATTATGGGTGGTTCAAAAGTATCTTCTAAAATCGAAATTATCGAAAATCTTCTCACAAAAGTTGATAATCTCATCTTGGCAGGTGGCATGACATACACCTTCATGAAAGCCCAAGGAGGTAAAATTGGCCAATCAATCTGCGAAGACGACAAACTCGATCTTGCACTCGAACTTATGGCAAAAGCCAAAGCAAATGGCGTAAATCTCGTTTTGGCTGTCGACGCAAAAGTAGGTGACGGATTCTCAAACGATTGCAACGCTCAATTTGCTGATGTAATGAACATTCCAGAAGGTTGGGAAGGTATGGATATCGGTCCAAAAACAATGGAAAAATTTGCAAATGTTATCAAAGCCTCTAAAACTATTCTTTGGAATGGACCAACAGGCGTATTCGAATTCGACAACTTCTCTAATGGTTCTCGCGCTGTAGCTGAAGCAATTGTAGAAGCAACTAAAAATGGAGCTTATTCACTCGTAGGTGGTGGCGACTCTGTTGCTTGTGTTAACAAATTCGGTTTGGCTGATCAAGTAAGTTACGTTTCAACTGGTGGTGGTGCTCTCCTCGAAGCAATCGAAGGTCGAGTGCTTCCAGGTATAGCAGCTATCAAAGGCTAAAATATTTATTTAGTAATAATACAAACGGCTGTGCTGAAATCATTTTAGCACAGCTTTTTTTTGTTCACACCAATTGTCAACTCTCAATTCTCAACTCTCAACTCTCAACTCTCAACTCTCAACTCATAACTTATCCTCTCCTTACCTATAACATACCATAAATATACTATAAACATAGGATAAATATACAATAAACATAGGATAAATATACCATAAATATAGGATAAACATACTATAAATATACTATAAAGTAAACTGCAAAAAAGATTTATTAAAATTTTCTGAAAATATTTTGTAGTTTCAAAAAAATATTCTACCTTTGCATCGTTGAACGTAGTCATTCGTTCTCCTATCAATTCTATTATGTGTAAAGTTTAAACAATTAAAATTGTTTTGAAAACTATGTGAACCTTAATTCTTTTTAGCAAGTCATAAAATTCGTCCTCTATGGGAGTAGTGTATCTATTTCTTTGAGGAGTGCATTGTTTATGATTATCCCGTTGCTAAATCAAGGTTTTGTTAAACTTTTACACGGTTTTAGCTTACATTATTTTTATAAACAATTAGAGCATCTGAGCGTAAGATGTTCTGTGACTTTGTCGTCGTCGCTTCTGTTTTATCGTTGACAAGGTTAGGAATCTTACCCTTTGTTGTTTGCGACAAATTTATTGCCTTAGGGGACTTCTATAAATTGTCTTGTAAATAAAATTTGAATTTTTGCTTAAGTGAGAACAAAGTCAAGCTTGCTTGGACT
>JAFYMM010000249.1 GCA_017550055.1 Paludibacteraceae bacterium | reverse complement strand
TAGACAGAAAGACATAAAGATATATATTTTTTTATGACATAAAGGTCTTATTTTGTTTCACAAAATGTCGACCTAAAAGACAGGTTTTATTGAAACGTAAATATTCGTTTTTTCTTGAACGTAAATTACTCGATGTTATGAATAAAAGATTAGATTATATTGATATATTGAAGGGATTGTCGATATTGTGTATCACTTTCCTTCATTTTGAAGCTGGGGTGATACCGCTGTGGTTGAACGTTTGGATTGGAACATTTATGATATCGGCATTCTATTTTGCTTCTGGTTGGGTGATGGGTTTGAAAGATGATAAGATGACGGTGAAGGAGTTGGAGCATAAAAGATTGAAATCGTTGGGCGTGCCTTATCTGTGGTTTTCGGGATTGATACTACTGTTTGACTTGATATTGCTGTTGTGTGGATATTATGATGTGATGTTCGTTGGTCGAGAGGTGTATAAGACGATTACTTTGCGTGGTATAGGAACACTTTGGTTTTTACCATCACTATTCTTTGGAGAGGTGATTTTTGTGTGGTTACGAAATAAAAAGAGTTGGTTGTTGATAGGCGTGTCGGCTTTGGTTACATTAGTTTATCTCTATTTATACTATCAATGGTCGGGAGAGTATCGTAATTTGAGTTCGTTGAATCAGATAATTGATGCTCCGTTATACACAATACGCAATATGATGGTGGCATGGCCAGTGGTAGGGGCAGGATTTGTGGTGGCGAGATATTTTAAGCGAAATATGGTTGGTTGGAGTAGTTGGTTAATAGGATTGTTGGGAGTTGCTGTTTGTGGGGTTAGTTTATACTTTGCAAGTTTTTCGAAATTGAATTTGGGGGTAGCTGCATATTTTCTGCCATCGGTGCTTGGTCCGTTGGGGTGGATGTTGGTAGCAAAGATGTTGGAGAGAGGAAGAGTGATGCAATTCTTTTCGTATTGGGGGCGTAATTCGTTGGTGTTGATGGCTACGCACTATTCGATATTGTTGGTGTTGTGTAAGATTGTAGATGAGTATTATTTTGGATGTACTGAATTTATTGGGTGGCGGACGATAGTCTATTTTGTAGTGACGGTGATATTGACGTATCCGTTGGTTTGGTTGTTTAATAATAAAGCACGTTTTATGTTAGGGAGGAGATAATAAATTATGAAATTACCATTTAAATTAAAAGATTTGACAACAAATAGAGGTATTGCTACTATCTATTTGGTGACGATGTGTACTCAGTTTGTTGCCATTGAGGGGTATGGTGTGAGTAATGTGAAGGTGGCATTGATGGCATTAGCTCCGTTTTTGTTAA
Source organism: Paludibacteraceae bacterium (assembly GCA_017550055.1). Classification (GTDB taxonomy): domain Bacteria; phylum Bacteroidota; class Bacteroidia; order Bacteroidales; family Paludibacteraceae; genus Aphodosoma. The sequence goes on along the minus strand of JAFYMM010000249.1, from coordinate 950 downwards.
TATTCAAAGTGCCATATATGACAAAGGCAACTGTATGGTGTTCGCTATATATGGTAGTGGTGCTATTTTGTGCGTTTCAACAAGATTATGTGCGATTCTCTACATTGGGATATTTAGGGATGTTTTTGATAACGTATATTGTATATTATAACTTGTTGTATAAGAAGCATGCTTTCTCGTTGATGTATTTTATTAGGTTGTTGAGGATAATGATATTGGCATACGTGTTTTGTCTTTTGGCTCAGCAGGTATTTGTGTTGATAGGTATAAGAAATTTTCCATTGATAAATCTTTATAATCAACATTTTTTGGCTATAGATAAATTGCCAACATGGACACAAGAGCCATCATCATCGGCACGTATATTGGGGGTGTTGTATTATGCCTATTTGAAGTGTTGTGAGATAGTAGAGGAGGAAAAATTGTCATTGGCGAGAGTATTTGAAAAACCACATCGTTGGATTACGATAGGTTTTCTCTATACAATGACAATGATGGGTAGTGGTACTGCATTTATTAGTTTGATGATATTAGCGATGTATTTTTTGAAAACAAAGACATTGTGGTACGTAGTGCCAATATTTATTGGGCTATATTTTACGTTGCCATTGATGAATATAAAGCAGTTGGATAGAGCCGTGAATGTTATTAATGCTACATTGACCCTTGATGCAGAAGAGGTGCGCCGTGCGGATGGTAGTGCATCATCGCGGATTGCTCCTATATTGAATACTTTAAACATGGATTTGAGTAAATCTGATACTTGGTTTGGAAAGGGTACACACTCGAAAGAAGTACAATTTAGAGTTTATGTACAACAGACTAGTAAAATAGGTAATATTGAACAGTATGGGTTGTTGAGTTTTATTGTGATGCAGATTTGTGTATTGTTGTGTGCGTTTAGATTTTTGTCTTTGTCTACGATGTTTTGGGGACTGGTGTTTGGTTTT
>JAFYMM010000248.1 GCA_017550055.1 Paludibacteraceae bacterium | reverse complement strand
GCTATGACTGGCGAAATCACCCTCCGAGGCAAACTCCTCCCTGTAGGTGGCATCAAAGAGAAGATTCTCGCAGCCAAACGCGCAGGCATCAAAGAGATTATCCTCTGCGTCGACAACCAAAAAGACGTAAACGAAATCCAACAAGAATATCTCGACGGACTCAAATTCCACTTCGTCCGCAACATGGCAGACGCCATCGCAATCGCAATCGAGAAATAATCAACAATAAAAACAATAAAAAAGCTGTATCGCAATTAGCGATACAGCTTTTTTTTTATAATATCAAACTAAATTAGTTCAATAAATTAGTCTTGGTTAAGAGTTACGCGTTTGAATGCAGTAGGAGTAGCATTATTAGCTTTAGCGTAAGCACCTACAGTCATTTTGTTGTCTTTGATGAACTCTTGTTCTACAAGTGTAGATTCTTTGAAGAATTTATCCAAACGACCTTGAGCAATTCTATCAAGGATAGCTTCTGGTTTACCTTCTTCGCGAGCTTTTTCACGACCGATTTCCAATTCTTTAGCGATAACGTCAGCAGGAACAGAGTCACGGTTAAGAGCAACTGGGTTCATAGCTGCAGCTTGCATAGCAACGTCACGACCTACTTGGTGGTCAACACCAGCTTCAGCAAATGCAACGATAGTAGCAAGTTTGTTACCTGGGTGGATATATTCAACTACAGTTGCACCTTCAACGAATTCGTAGTAACCGATTTCCATTTTTTCACCTGTAACACCTGAACGGTCAGTTACCAATTCAGCGATAGTACGACCTTCGATAGCAAGAGCGTTAAGAGCTTCGAGGTTAGCAGGTTTGTTAGCAAGAGTAGTATCGAGGATAAGTTGAGTAAGAGCAATGAAATCTGCATTTTTAGCAACGAAGTCAGTTTCGCATTTAAGAGCTACGATAGCTGCGAATCCGTCTTTTACGCCAGCAAGAACACAACCTTCAGAAGCTTCACGATCGCTACGTTTTGCTGCGATAGCTTGACCACGTTTACGGATGAGTTCGATAGCTTGTTCCATATCGCCATTAGCTTCAGTGAGGGCATTTTTACAGTCCATCATACCTGCGCCTGTCATAGTGCGGAGTTTAGAGATTTCCGCCATAGTTACTGCCATAGTAGTAAAGTATTTAAGAGTTTATAAATAGGTTTATTTTTATAAAAAGCGTTAGAGAATCACGGCATGAAGCAGAGAATCTATAACGCTTTATATTAATTAGTAGTTAGTTGCAAGATATTAGTAGCAAGACCCGTTCGGCATTAATCGACCGTAGAAACAAAAGTCTTACGACTTTCTACTTACGACTTTCTACTTTAAAGAAATATTATTCTTTGTCTTCAGCAGGAGCTTCAGCTTTTTCAGCGCGAGCGCCTTTTTTAGCGCGAGTGCGTTTTTCTTTTACTTCTGGTTGTTCAGCACCTTCTTCTTCAGCGCGTTCGATTTTACGTTCTTGAGCACCTTCTTTAAGAGCTTTAACCATTTCGCCTACGATAACTTCGATAGCTTTAGTAGCATCGTCGTTAGCTGGGATAACGAAGTCGATTCCGTTAGGGTTAGAGTTAGTATCTACGATACCGAACACTGGAATACCAAGACGTTGAGCTTCAGCAACAGCAATGTGTTCTTTCATAACGTCAACTACGAAAATAGCAGCTGGGAGACGGCTAAGGTCAGCGATAGAACCAAGGTTCTTTTCGAGTTTAGCGCGTTGACGAGTGATTTGAAGTTTTTCGCGTTTTGAAAGAGCATCAAAAGTACCATCATTAGCCATTTTATCGATAGCACCCATTTTTTTGATAGCTTTACGGATTGTAGGGAAGTTTGTCAACATACCACCAGCCCAACGTTCAGTGATGTAAGGCATACCAGCTTCTGTTGCAAGGTCAGCTACAACTTGTTTAGCTTGTTTTTTAGTAGCTACGAAAAGAACGCGTTTGCCAGATTTAGCAATTTGTTTCATTGCAGCAGCAGCTTCTTCTACTTTAGCTACAGTTTTGTGGAGGTCAATGATGTGGATGTCATTGCGTTCCATGAAGATATATGGAGCCATTGCTGGGTTCCATTTACGGCGGAGGTGACCAAAGTGTGCACCTGCATCAAGAAGTTCTTGAAATTGTACAGACATAATTGTTTGTTTTTTTAATAGTTTACTTTCTTTTTACTTTTTTTGTTTAAGCAATCATTCAAGTAGCCAATGCCGAAACATTGAGTCTAAATGATTTAGATACTAAACATATTCTTAAGTTGAAATTTAAAAGTTGAAATTTGAAAACCAATATCGCTACTAATTCTCGACTTCAAATTGCAAATTTCAAGCTGTAAGCGAGATAATAGTCGTCCAAAAATATTAACGTTTTGAGAATTGGAAACGTTTACGAGCTTTTGGTTGACCTGGTTTTTTACGTTCAACAACGCGAGCGTCACGAGTAAGGAATCCAGCAGCTTTAAGAGCGTGTTTGTCTTCAGCGTTGATTTTTACAAGAGCGC
>JAFYMM010000247.1 GCA_017550055.1 Paludibacteraceae bacterium | reverse complement strand
ATTTCGTCCCTCCGGGACTTTGTTTTAGTAAAATTTCTATGAACTACCAAGAGTACTTTTCACTCTGCCTGTTTTATTTCGTTCCTTTGGGACTTTGTTTCAAAATTTCAACTAAGTTAAAGAAGAAGCGAGGGTAATGGAAAATATGGTGCAGAGAAGTGTGGATATGGAAAGATATTATTTAATTTTGTTTATTTTAGGGATGTGCTTTGTGTTTTGGATTTTTTTTTGTAAATTTGCAAGTTGAATAGTTTTAAGGATAAAAGGATGCAAAATATCAGAAACATAGCGATTATAGCACACGTTGACCATGGTAAAACTACGTTGGTTGACAAGATGTTGCTTGCTGGTCAGTTGTTTCGTGAGAATCAACAGACTGGCGAATTGATGCTCGACAATAACGATTTGGAACGCGAACGCGGGATTACTATTTTGTCGAAAAACGTGTCGATAAATTATAAAGACACGAAAATAAATATCATTGACACCCCAGGTCACGCCGATTTTGGAGGTGAAGTGGAGCGTGTGTTGAACATGGCAGACGGTTGCTTGTTGCTTGTTGATGCTTTTGAGGGTCCAATGCCACAAACTCGTTTTGTTTTGCAAAAAGCATTGCAAATTGGGTTGAAGCCTATCGTTGTTATTAACAAGGTTGATAAGCCGAATTGTCGTCCAGACGAGGTGCAAGAGGCTGTGTTTGAGTTGATGTTCAACCTTGATGCTACTGAAGAGCAATTGGATTTTCCAACTATCTATGGTTCGGCTAAAAACAATTGGATGTCGACAGATTGGAAGAATCAAACAGAGAATATTTTCCCTTTGTTGGACACTATTATAGAACATATACCTGCACCGGCAGCATTGGAGGGAACGCCACAGCTGTTGATTACATCGTTGGATTTCTCAAGTTATGTGGGTCGTATTGCTGTGGGCCGTGTGCATAGAGGTGTATTGCGTGAGGGTCAGGACATTGCGCTCGTGAAACGCGACCGCACTGTAGTGAAACAACGCATCAAACAGTTGCAAACATTCACTGGTTTGGGTAGGACTGCAGCACAAGAGGTGCATTCGGGCGATATTTGCGCTATTATTGGTTTAGAGAACTTTGAGATTGGAGATTCGATTTGCGACCTTGAAAATCCAGAACCACTCGACCCTATCGCTATTGATGAGCCTACGATGTCGATGTCGTTCACAAACAACGATTCGCCATTCTTTGGTAAAGATGGTAAATATGTGACTTCACGCCACATACATGACCGCTTGATTCGCGAATTGGACAAAAACTTGGCGTTGAGAGTAGAGAAAAATCCTGATTCGGATGTATGGAGAGTGTCGGGACGTGGTGTATTGCACTTGTCGGTGTTGATTGAAACTATGCGCCGCGAGGGCTACGAATTGCAAGTAGGTCAACCACAGGTTATTACAAAAGAGATAGATGGTATGCTCTGTGAGCCTATTGAACAATTGACAGTGAACTTGCCAGAAGAATATTCGAGCCGAATAATTGATATGGTAACTCGCAGAAAAGGCGAACTTTTGTCGATGGAGACACAAAAGGACCGCATTCATATGGAGTTTGCTATTCCATCGCGCGGTATTATCGGTTTGAGAAACAATGTGTTGACAGCATCTGCGGGCGAGGCTATTATGGCACACCGTTTCCTTGAATATCAACCATGGAAAGGCGACATTGAACGTCGCAACAATGGTTCGATTATAGCAATGGAATCGGGTACTGCATTTGCTTATGCGATAGATAAATTGCAAGACCGAGGACGTTTCTTTATCTTCCCACAAGAGAATGTGTATGCAGGTCAGGTGGTTGGCGAACATAGCAAAGAGGGAGATTTGGTGGTGAACGTAACTAAATCGAAAAAATTGACCAATATGCGTGCATCAGGCTCGGATGACAAAGTGAAATTGATTCCACCTGTGGTTATGTCGCTCGAAGAGACACTTGAATATATAAAAGAGGATGAATATGCAGAAATTACACCAAACCACATCCGTATCCGCAAAATCATTCTCGACGAAACAGAACGTAAACGTGCAAACAAGAATTAAAATAATGCATGATTTTTTACATCCCTTCGGACGTGACCGTTGGTTTGACTAAGTTTATAAATTTACTAACATATCATAACACTAATAATTTTATAAATATGAAAGAATTGGTTAATTATCTTGGAGTTATTCTTATGCTCATCGGTGTAGCAGTATTTGTGTATTATCACTTTGCTGTTATCGGCGGTGGCAATGGTTATCTTTATGTAGGTTTGGGATGTGTGATTGCAGGTCTTTTTGCACACATCATCGTTAACAAAAGAATCCGTTAATTTTTTATCATACGGCATAATATAGTACATAAGACAATTGTGTTTTATGTACATTTGTCGTGTTCTTACTACTTGCTACTAACTACTTACACCCAAAAGAATGTCAGAAGAACAAATAACATCGTTAGACAATCAGTTTGCAACAGCAGAGTATAGTGATGACAACATTATCACGCTTGAAGGATTGACTCATATTCGCCGTCGTGCAGGTATGTACATCGGTAAATTGGGAGATGGTTCGAGCGCAGATGATGGTATTTATGTACTCATCAAAGAGGTGATTGACAACTCGATAGACGAGTTTCGCATGCACTTTGGCACTCGCGTAGAAATCACTATCAAAGAACGCACAGTCACTGTGCGCGACTATGGTCGTGGTATACCTCAAGGCAAAATGATTGATGCAGTATCAAAACTTAATACAGGCGGTAAATACGATGATAAAGCATTTAAGAAATCGGTAGGTCTTAATGGTGTAGGTACTAAGGCAGTGAACGCATTGTCGTCGCAATTCACAGTGAAATCGTTCCGCGACGGAATGGTAAAGCAGGCTGATTTTGAGCATGGCAAATTGATAAAAGAGTATGATTTAGAGGCAACAGACGAGAAGAATGGTACATTGATTTGTTTCACGCCTGATTGCAATCCTCAACACCCACAAGAGCGACTTTTCGACCCACATTTTACATTCCGCGATGAATTTGTGGAGACTATGCTCCGCAACTATAGTTATCTAAATACAGGGCTAACGATAGTTTATAACGGAAAGCGTTTTGCTTCGAAAAATGGGTTGCTTGACCTACTGAATGAGGCAACAACATCAGAGCCACTCTACCCTATTGTCCACCTCAAAGATGAGGACATAGAGATAGCATTCACACATATAGACCAATATGGCGAAGAGTACTATTCGTTTGTGAATGGGCAACATACAATACAAGGCGGTACACACCAATCTGCTTTCCGCGAGGCATTTGGTAAAACCATAAAAGAATACTACAACAAAAATGGTATGGAACTTAGCGATATCCGCTCGGGACTTGTTGCAGCCGTGGCAGTATCGGTGCAAGACCCTGTGTTTGAATCGCAAACAAAGGTGAAACTCGGCTCAAAAGATATGGGACCAGAGGGACCAACCATTGCAAAATTTGTAGGTGATTTTATCAAAAAAGAGGTTGACAACTATTTGCACAAAAATCTTGAAGTGGCAGATGTAATGCTCAAAAAGATTCAAGAATCGGAAAAAGAGCGTAAAGCCATTGCTGGTGTTACGAAACTCGCTCGCGAACGTGCAAAAAAAGCCAATCTACACAACAAAAAACTACGTGATTGTCGTATTCACCTCAATGACTCAAAAGGCGACTTGCGCGACCAATCATGTATTTTTATCACTGAGGGTGACTCAGCATCAGGTTCTATCACCAAAACTCGCGATGTTGATACTCAAGCAGTTTTCTCACTTAGAGGTAAACCATACAACTCTTATGGTCAAACCAAAAAGGTAGTTTACGAAAACGAAGAATTTAACTATCTACAAGCAGCACTAAACATTGAAGATGGCCTTGAAGGCTTACGTTATAATAAGGTGATTATTGCAACCGATGCCGATGTTGACGGAATGCACATTAGATTGTTGTTGATGACATTCTTCCTCCAATTCTTCCCTGATTTAGTAAAAAAAGGACACGTATATATTCTACAAACACCTCTATTCCGTGTGCGTAACAAAAAAGAGACGCGCTATTGCTATACAGAAGAAGAACGCCTTGCAGCACTTGATGAGTTGGGAGCCAACCCTGAAATCACTCGATTCAAAGGTTTGGGTGAAATCTCACCTGACGAATTCAAGCATTTTATTGGTCCAGATATGCGATTGGACCAAGTGATGCTTCGCAAAGAAGATGCAGTAGCAGAATTGCTATCATTCTATATGGGAGACAATACTCCTGAACGTCAAAACTTCATCGTTGAGAACTTGGTAGTTGAAGATGATGAGATATAAAAAAGACAAAAATTCTAATATAAAAATAAGAAAAATCGCTCTCTGTAAGATATAGAGAGCGATTTTTATTTATAGTGAATTTATTTACTCCACAAACTTAACTTTCTCTTTCATACGAGGTTTTGCTTCTGGTGCCTCATCGGCATAACCTAAACCAACACAAAGACAAAACTCATATCCTTCGCTAAATCCTAATCTTTCAAGAATAGGAGCACATGCTGGATTGTCATTGATAAATCTCACAGGACTGCCTAAGCAAATAGAGCCTACACCTAATGATTGAGCAGATAACATGATATTTTCAGCCAATAAGCCACAATCATACGCAGAAAAATCATAATTCAAATCACGGGCAATAAACACCATGACAGGAGCACCACGGAAACAACCTACAGCCATCTCTGCTTTATCGCCATAAGCCTCAGCCATCACTGCTTTAATTTCATCCATCACTACAGGATTATCAACTACACGCACCTCCCATGATTGTTTGTTTTGACCATTAGGTGCATTGATACCACACTCCATAATTTTTTCCAAAGTTTCACGAGCCACAGTTTCAGGTTTATACTTTCTGATACTTCTGCGCTCCATGATAGTTTCGATAGTTTCGTTTTCGTACTTCATAGTTTCTTCTGTTTTTTCTGTTTTTGTGCAACATGCAGCCAAAGCCACAACACACACTACTGCTAATAATAATTTAATTTTTTTCATAACTTTAAAATTTAAAGGTTAATCAAATCCATTACGTTCTATTTTTTGAAAATCTCTTACATATCTAATTCTAAACAATATTGCCGCCACACTCAGCCCACCAATAAATCCCATCCATACACCTGGCGCACCTAAACCAACGACAAAAGCCATAATATAGCCTAACGGTAAGTTGATAACTAGATATGACAAAAACGCCACATACATTGTTACCTTCACATCTTTCAACCCACGCAAAATGCCTGCTCCTACGGCCTGCATTCCATCAGACAACTGAAAAATACCCGCCATAATCAACACTTGCGAGCCAAGTCGGATAACCTCAGGGTCGGAAGAAAAGAGCATAACGACATTCTTACGAAATATCACCAATAGAATACCCATCACCATATTAGCAAACAAACATAGGTGTATAGATGCATTAGCCGCCATTCGCATAGCCACATAGTCTTTTGCACCATACTGATGGCTCACCCTTATTGTAGTAGCAGCCGAAATACCAAGCACTACCATAAATAGCACATTACCTGTTTGCGCCGCAATCTGATGACTTGCCAATGCTGCTGCGCCAAGCCACCCCATCATTATACCAGACAACGAAAATGCCGACATCTCCACCAAAATATGTACTGCAATAGGAAATCCAACCCTCAAAATCTCTACAACACATCGCCAATCAAACAAGCCAATCCTAAACTCTTTGCAATACTGCCTCCACTCATGTCGCATGTATATCATAATAAATAATGCCACAGCCATTACCACACGAGCAATAAAGGTAGCCAAACCTGCTCCGATTACACCCATTTGAGGAAATCCACAATTACCATATATCAAAAAATAGTTGAATACAATATTCACTATATTAGCCACTATGGTAATAGCCATTGCGACAGACGTATTGCCTAAGCCCTCTAACAACTGCTTCCCAGCCATAAATAGAGTATTAGGCAATATGCTTATAATCAATATTACATAATAAGGAATTGCACAATCGACTACTGCTACGTCTTGCCCCATGTTGTACAAAAAGAGCCTAACTACATACAACAAACCCAACATCAATACAGACGAAATGACAGACAATAATATTTGATTTTGAAAAATCTTACCCATCTGTATTCGTTTCTCATCGACATCAACATCGGCTGTAGCAAATAACTGCCCCACTATTGGCGTTGCGCCCATCAACAAACCATTGACAAACAAAAATCCCATCAAGGCAATAGAAGAGGCCAACGACACAGCAGCCAATTCGGTTGTACCCAACTTGCCCACCATGAAGGTATCGACCAACTGAGTGAGAGCAACACCAACTTGCGACAACACAATAGGTCCTGCCACTTTCAGATTTCGTTTGTAATATGGTATATAATCTCTAAATCGCATAGAAATAACATTAAGACATTAGACAAAAGACACGAGATACAAGACTATTCGTCTCGTGTCTCGTGTCCAATATCTGACATCTAAATCAAAGATGAAGTGTATGTCCCATTCTCTCTTTTTTAGTCTTCAAATATTGCTCGTTATGTTCGTTCATTTCGATTTCGATAGGCACATTTTCTACGATTTCGAGACCATAACCTTCAAGACCAATACGTTTAACAGGATTATTTGACATTAAGCGCATTTTGGTGATGCCAATTTCACGGAGGATGCTTGCACCTACACCATAATCACGCTCATCGGCTTGATAGCCAAGATGCAAGTTAGCATCTACTGTATCCAAACCTTCTTCTTGCAATTTATAAGCACGGATTTTGTCCATCAATCCAATGCCACGACCCTCTTGATTGAGATATACGATTGCACCTTTACCCTCTTTTTCGACCAATTCCATTGCCTTGTGTAGTTGTTCGCCACATTCACAACGGCAAGAGCCAAAGATGTCGCCAGTCATACAAGAAGAGTGTACGCGCACCAATACAGGTTCGTCTTTTTCCCATTCGCCTTTGACTAATGCTACGTGCTCCAAGCCATTTGATTTTTGACGGAATGGAATAATTTTGAAATTGCCATAATGAGTTGGCAACATTGCCTCTTCGCCTTTCTCTACAAGCGACTCTGTTTTCAAACGATAGGCAATCAAATCTTTGATTGTGATAAGTTTGATACCATATTTTTGAGCCACTAATTGCAAATCAGGCATACGAGCCATAGTGCCGTCTTCGTTCATAATTTCAATCAAAGCGGCAGCAGGATAAAGACCCGCCAAGCGAGCCAAATCGACAGATGCTTCAGTGTGGCCAGCACGACGCAAAACACCACGTTCTTGAGCATATAGAGGATTGATATGACCAGGACGACCGAATGCTTCAGGTTTTACATTAGGGTCAGCCAAAGCACGAATAGTTGCAGCACGGTCATGTATAGATACGCCAGTAGAACAACCTTCGAGATAGTCAACCGTAACTGTAAACGGAGTGCCTAACATAGAAGTATTATTGCTAACTTGACGTTCGAGTTCTAATTCTTTACAACGGCTAATTGGCAGCGGTGTACATAACACGCCACGTCCGTTTTTCAACATAAAGTTCACAGCCTCAGGAGTAATTTTCTCGGCTGCAATGATAAAATCACCTTCATTCTCTCTGTCTTCATCATCGACAACAATCAAGAATTTTCCTTGACGAAAATCCTCCAATGCTTCTTCAATTGTGTTAATTCTAAATTCCATATCTTTTAAAGTTGAAAGTTGAGAATTGAAAGTTGAGAATTAAATCCAACATCACAAACCTCAATTCGTTTTTATATTATTTTTTATTTATAATTCTTTTTTTCTTAAATCTTTTAAAGAACAATTTCCACCCATCTATATTGAATAGCGTTGAATCTGTGGCTGCTTTATATGTAAGGAATACACCTATCGGCAATAGGATGGCAGAACTGAGCCACATGCCTTGCCACACTTCCCATACGGCCTCGCGCGCCATTTTCACCCCCATCGTGTCTATAATATAATAGACTATAAACATCAAGACTGCGACCACGGCAGGCATACCTAAACCACCTTTACGAATGATAGCACCAAGCGGAGCACCAATGAAAAAGAAGATTAGACAAGCAAAAGACAATGTGAATTTTCGGTGCCACTCTAAAGAGTGTTTCGTAAAATACCAATCCGAATCGGATATGACTGTTTTGGAATATTGAATGTCGTTGCTCACAGTATTTATGCGCGAAACGGCATTATTCATTATATTCTTCGCTTGTCGATATGTAGCATTAAGCAATAGTGTGTCAGCGCTATAGGCCTTATCAATCTTCAATGCGTTCACCGTGTCAATTTCATTGAAACTACTTGCATACAGTTTTTCTTCTCGCATTTGCACCGACAAGTTTGTACGCAATGAATCTCTTACTTCGTTGACCGAATCGATGTCGTGCGTCAATCGCACAATATCTTTAGAAACATGCTGATTATCCAGATACGATGCGTCTAACTCATTGAAATTAGCATCGAAATTCACTAATATTTCTTTCTGACGGAATGCTTCACGTCTGTACGGAACATTCTTGAAATCAAAACCTTCGCCCTTCTCTAAATTCTCGAACGACTCGCCATTTTTGAACAATAGTTTCAAATTCAGTTTGTCTTCCGTCATCTTGACATATACGGTGTCGGCTGTCGTAACGGCTGCATTATCAAAGCCTTTTGAAAAATCATAGACCATGACATCGAGCAAGGCACCTGTGCTATAATCCTTATCGCGCACATATAGGCGCAGACTATTTATATCGGAATAGAACTCACCAACAGGAATGTTCAGTTCAGGCGACTTATTTCTGAAACTATGCAATAATGCCCATTGTTTTTTTTGTGCGATAGGTATTACGTTGTTAGAGAACCAAAATGCTCCAAAACAAATCAACACGATGAAAATCATCAACGAACGCATTATTCGGAAGAGCGATACGCCAGCCGACTTCATTGCCAGCAACTCCAACTTTTCGCCCATATCGCCAAAGGACATCAACGATGCTAACAATATGGCTAACGGCAATGCCAATGGGACTAACGACAACCACGAATAGAGCAAAAACTCCATCAACACCCTAATAGGCAAACCCTTACCTACCATTTCTCCGATGTAGAGCCACAAGAATTGCATTATCAGAATAAACGAACAGATAAAGAAAGTTGCAAAAAAGAGCAACAAAAAATTCTTCAATACATAAACATCTATTCGTTTCATTCTACATTAAATTTTCAAAAGCGCAAAGTTACAAAAAATTTCTCACTCTTCAAAGCATCAGCCCACCTATTCCTAACTATATTCTGATACCTAAATAATGGCCTAACATTCTCACTTGCTCTTCCCACAACATTTTGGCATCTTCGATGTCGCCTGCTTCAGCAAAATCGGTAATAACTAAAGTTACATTGCCCGTCAAAGCATCTTCGTTGATTTTCAACTCAAAATAACAATCGGTGGTATCTTCAGCCCATCTGAATTTCACCAATTTCATATCGCGACATGACAATCTCACCGCTTCTTGTTCCACCTCGTCCCACTCGAAAATCCACTTTTCGCCCTTTAATCTCACGTCATCAGCAAACCAATTACTTAATTCGGATGGAACACTAATGGCTTTCCAAAGCACTGAATGCGAGCACGAATTAAGCACAAATTCCATTGTAAATTTCTCTTTTCCCATATCTTCAAGATTTAAGTTCAACACTTCACTTTAACAAACTGCCGTCGAACGACAAAGGCAATAATGATTTGGCACTTGAGAGCAGATAAACGCCTCGTTTGCCATATAACAAAACATTGATATTGACCCCATAGCGCAACTCGGTCTCTAACAACACCTGACGGCACGCCCCACACGGAGTAATTGGCTCATCCAAGAAATCGCCATCGGCAAATGTGGCTATAGCCAATGCCTTTGGTGGCAGATTAGGATACTTAGAGTTGGCATAAAACATTGTTACTCGCTCGGCACACATGCCCGAAGGATACGCTGCATTCTCTTGATTGGTAGCACTCAGAATTTCGTCATTCTCCAACAACACCGCTGCACCAACCTGAAACTTCGAATATGGCGCATAGGCATCCTTTGTCACTCGTTTTGCCTCGTCAACCAACAGTTTATAGTGCTCAGGCAACTCATCATACGAATAGACCAATACGCTTGTAACAATTTTTCGCTCTTCCATAAAATCATGCTTTGTTTACTTGTGCAAAAATAACAAATATTTATGACATATGCAAATAAAAAGGAGACTTTTCTCAAAGTCCCCTCCTAGAATGTTTCTTAGTATTAGTTTTTTTAAGGTAAAAAGATTGAGCAATTTTCATCATAATTTTTACATCGCAAAATAACAACATTTTTTTGATATACCAAAACAAAAAAAACATATTATAAAACATGTTTTTGTACACCCTGTTAAAAATTAAAACCTTGATACCCATCTACACCCTACAACCAACAACCAACACACTATAAACCACAAACATACAAAGATTACAAATTGAAAGTTATTTACAGAAAACAGGGATAAAAACGCCAAAAATCGCACATCTATCACATTCCTTAAACGCTGATTTTTGCAAAAAATCGAGTTTATAGGCAAAAATAGAGTTGTATAAAATTCTTAAAATTTCAATCTGTAAGTAGTTTTATTTCCTCCAACAATCCCAAAATAGAAGAGTCGCAGTCTGAGAAAAAGGACGAGTAACAATTGGCTATACTCGCAGGTATTATTATCCTATATTTATAGTATATTTATGGTATATTTATCCTATATTTATGGTATGTTTATGATATATTTATAGTATGTTGTAGGTAAGAAGAGAATTAAAAATAAGTATATATCTTTTTTGTTTGAAATATTTTTTGTATCTTTGTCAGTTAATTACCAACAGTGGCAACCGTGAGTTATATGCTTGATTAATATTAACTTAACAATAATTAAATTATGTTGAACATTCAGAAAAAGATGAGCAATGGGTTTTATGCTCTTCTCAGTTTACCGGCTACGGCTATGGGTT